>JBKPPE010000463.1:0-2699 GCA_046733375.1 Acidobacteriota bacterium
GATCCCGAGCACTCCGACAAGCATCTCGTTAGAACGTTCGACGCACAGCCCAACTCTTTCGTCTGGTCCTACCCCGCGTTTTCGCAGGTAATGCGCCAGCTGGTTTGCTCGGCGATTGAGCTCGACATAACTTAGCCGCTCCGCCTCAGACACTGTGGCAATAGAGTTTGGGATTCGCTCAACCTGACTCTCGAACACTTCATGGATGCGTCTGCCGGCGCCCTGCTCGGTCTCAGTATCGTTCCACTCGACCAGTAACTGCGCGCGCTCCGCATCCGTCAAGAGTGGGAACGTCGAGAGACGCTTTTCGGGATTGTCCACGACACCCTGGAGCAAGCGTTCGAAATGGCTGAGCATCCGAGCAACCGTGGTTTCATCAAAAAGGTCTGTGTTGTATTCAAGCCAGCAGTTCAACCCACCGGCTGACTCGCTAAGAAACAAGGTCAGATCAAACTTGGCAGTCATACTCGGGAGCGTCACCCGAGTTATCGTCAATCCACTCAGCGAGGGAGTTTCGCGTGGAGCGTTCTGCATGCCAAACATCACCTGAAAGATTGGTGAATGACTGGCGTTGCGCTCGGGATTTAACTCTTCTACCAGTTTTTCAAAAGGCAAATCCTGATGAGCATACGCTCCTAAAGCAACCTCTTTCACGCGTCCCAATAGTTGCCGGAAGGTGGGGTTATCTGAGACGTTTGTCCTTAAAGCCAGCGTATTGACGAAAAACCCAATCAGGTTTTCGATTTCAACTCGGTTGCGGCCGGCGATCGGCGTGCCCACCACGATGTCTTCCTGCCCGGTGTACCGAAACAGCAAAGTTTGGAAAGCGGCAAGCGTGGTCATGAAGAGCGTCACGCCTTCGCGCCGGCTAAACTCGCTTAGCGACTCACTTAGCTTCTGAGATAGCCGCAACGAAAGACTGGCGCCGTGGAATGATTGCTGCGCTGGGCGAGGGCGATCGGTCGGCAGCTCCAGTTCGGCGGGCGCCCCCGCCAAGCTGTCTAGCCAATGCCTCAGTTGCTCCTCCAGCACTTCGCCTTGAAGCCACTCTCGCTGCCACTCAGCAAAATCCCCATATTGAACTGGCAACTCGGGCAGATCGATCGGTTGGTTTGTCGCGAGCGCCTCGTAGATCACGGAGAGTTCTTTGGTTAGTAATCCCATGGACCAACCGTCGCTGGCGATGTGATGCATCGTCAGCAACAGCCAGTGATCGTCGTCCGCGATGCGCACTAAGACTGCCCGGAGTGAATAGTCGCGCGTGAGATCAAATGGGCGCTGCGCTTCAGCAATCGCCAATCTCCGGGCCTCCGGCTCACGGTGTGCCGCAGGGAGGTCCTTTAGATCCTTAACGAGTAGTTTGACCTGGTGCTCGGGTGAGACAATTTGCACCGGCTGTCCATTTACTTCCTTGAAAAGTGTGCGTAGCGAATCGTGCCGCGCGACGATGGTGTTGATCGCCTGTTCGAGAATGTCGACCCTGAGCGCACCCTTTAGGCGCAGGGTTTGGGGAACGTTGTATGAAGGATTGTCCGGCTCAAGCTGTGCGAGAAACCACAATCGCTGCTGCGCAAACGACAGAGGGAAAGCCTCCGCGCCAGCTTGGTCGTCGCGCAGTAATTCGGAAAGGAGAGCGCGCCTTTCCCTAAGCGATAAATCTGAGACGTTTGCCAGCTTGCTGCTCATTACTGTAAATCTGCTTCGGACAAAACCGTTGCGAGAAGACTGTTCACCTCTTCGGAGGAAAGCTGTTCGATTTTCGCATAACTTCGTCGTCTCTTAAGGGCCGGAACGGGAGCGGGCCTGACTTTCTGCTTAACCTGCAGCACCGCCGCCAAAGTAGCGACCGTGGGTGCTTCAAACATGCTACGCAAAGGTACTTCCACTTGAAAGTGTTTCCGTACACGAGAAATGACCTGGGTTGCGAGCAATGAATGTCCACCTATTTCAAAGAAGTTGTCATTCACACCTATCCTGTCCCGCTTGAGCACTTCTGTCCATATAATAGCTAATTGTTTTTCGACGTCAGTCCTGGGCGCCACAAAATCTTTTCCGGTCGCAAGTTGAGCGCCAGTGGGTGTCGGTAGGGCCAGCCGATTCACTTTGCCGTTGGATGTCATTGGCAACTCTTCAAGCACCACGAACGCGGACGGGATCATGTAATCGGGCAGCTTGCGACGCAGATAGTCGCGTAGTTCATTGTCGGTCGGCGCTTCTTCTGCGGCAACAATATAAGCCACGAGCTGTTGATAGCCGGGTTCGTCGCCGGACACGATGACGACGGCCTGGTGAACCCGAGGATGCATCGCCAAATGGGTTTCGATCTCTCCGAGTTCGATGCGGAATCCGCGCAGCTTTACCTGATTATCAATACGACCCAAATACTCGATGTTGCCATCGGGCAGATACCGCGCCAGGTCACCTGTCTGATAAAGCCTGCCACTGCCGTGGCCGCCAAAGGGATCGGGGATAAATCTGTTGGCCGTTAGTTCCGGCCGGTTCAGATAGCCACGCGCCAAACCCGCTCCCCCGAGGTATAGCTCTCCCGACACGCCCATCGGTACCGGTTGCAGCTGCGCGTCAAGCAGGTAGATACGCGTGTTGCAGATGGGACGTCCAATGGTAGTCGGACCAGCGGGCCGGCGCAGCGCCCAGGTGGAGTAGGTCGTGTCTTCAGACGGGCCGTAGAGATCGAAGAC
>JBKPPE010000464.1:0-4866 GCA_046733375.1 Acidobacteriota bacterium
GATCCAGGGTGGTACCAACGGGAACCGTGACGAGGGGCTGCGGTGTCATCACTTTGGACACTGGCAGATCGAAACGCGTTTCGAAACGCAGATCCCGATTGGTGATGATGCCGACCAGGTGTCCATCTTCGTCGACGACAGGAACGCCGCTGATGTGATAACGCTCCATGACGTTCAGCGCCTCGCGCACTGGCCGGTCCTGCGGAATTGTCACCGGGTCCACGATCATTCCTGATTCCGATCGCTTCACCTTGTCGACTTCTTCTGCCTGCCGTTCGATGCTTAGATTTTTGTGCACGACACCAATCCCGCCCTGTTGCGCAATGGCGATCGCGAGCGAGGCCTCCGTCACTGTATCCATCGCCGCGGAGCAAAGCGGAATCTGCAAACGAATGCCACGCGTGAATTGCGTCGATGTGTCGGTCTCAGTCGGCAAAACGTCAGAACGCGCCGGCACCAACAAGACATCATCAAATGTAAGTCCTTCGGAAATATCTCGATTGATCATGATTGCTTGAAACTCCAAATGTAAGACAGGCTGCCAGCCTGTCCGGTGTTGTTTAATGTATGAGCGAACAGGCTAGTCCCTGTTCCACTTAAAAACAAAAAACGCCCGCGACATTCGCAGGCGTCCGAACTTCGTTGATTTGCGCACTCGGACACACTGTGCTTCGCACAGTGCAACCGATCTGAAATTAGACAAAGAAAGCGTGCTGTTCCTCCTTCGCGTTGAGTTCAATTCGCGGCGCCACTCCCTCGCTGCGCGGCGCGATGTTGCGCTGGTAATATCGCAAGCCGCCCCAGATGGCGAACGACAACAAAGCCAAAATGATGATGGCCAACACGAGCGTTTTCAACGGTGAACGAGTTTGGGTGGCGCTGTCGTCGGTGTAGACCAATGACCGAAAATGTTTTGGCGGAGCGTCTTCAGATGACTCGCCCTGATCGCGTAAGGTGCGCGTGTATTCTTCAATTGCCTGTTCTTCATTGAACCCGATGAACTTTGCGTACGCGCGAATGAAGCTGCGATTGAAAATGCCGCCGGGCAAACGGCGATAGTCGTCGGTCTCGATGGCTTCAAGGTAACGCATTGAAATTCGCGTGTGTTCAGAGATGTCGCGCAGAGCAATCCCCCGCGTCTCGCGTTCGAGTCGCAGTTTTTCTCCGATGCCTTGTGCCATCTTAATTGACCGCGCCCGAGCCCAAATCGTGCGCGCCAGGAACTGTAAACCCTGAAGACATCTGCACTACCAACCTGCTCATGGGCCAGCGACGAGCAGGCGAAGATCTTGGCGTCGCACTATAACGCCCGGCCTAAAACGTGTCAAATTATTATTGAATTTCCGCAGATGCGTCTCTTGATTCTTCGCCCGCAGGGTGGTAGCTTGAGGTGTCCACTCAAGTGTTTTTTAACTTCTAAAATTTCAAAGTGAGGATGCAGAAATGCCCCTTGAAGCATTAGGAATGGTCGAGACCAAGGGATTCGTCGGCGCCGTCGAGGCCGCCGACGCAATGGTCAAAGCAGCGAACGTGCAACTGCTGGGAAAAGAGTACATCGGCGCGGGTTACGTGACCGTGTTTGTGCGCGGCGATGTAGGCGCCGTGAAAGCTGCGACCGATGCCGGCGCAGCGGCCGCACGTCGCGTTGGCGAATTGATCAGCGTGCACGTCATTCCGCGTCCGCACGCTGAAGTTGAACGTGTGTTGCCGGTCAACGGCCGCACCGGTTACAGCCCTGACGAGCAAGCACAACTCGGCGGTGGCGCGCGCGGGCAATTGGGTCAGGGGGACGCCGGCCGTTCCTTGAATGCGCGCGAGAGCGCCAGAGAAAGGGCGAAGTAAGAACATTGCCGATTTTTGATTTTAGATTTCCGATTTGAGATCGGGTCGCGGCTTAGCGTTCAATCGACAGCGCCAGCAAACGCCCGAATCAAAAATCTGAGATCTAAGATCAAAAATGCCGGAGGTAGTCATGTCGGCCGATAAAGATCTCATTTCGGTCCAGCAGGCACGCGACCTGGTCGAAGCTGCTCACCGGGCACAACAGGAAATAATTCGATTCGACCAGGCGAAAATCGATCACATCTGTGACGTCATGGCGAAAGCTGCGCTGCGCGACTCGCCGCGCACGGCCGCGATGGCGGTCGAGGAAACCGGCTACGGCATTCCCGAAGACAAGCAAGTCAAGAATCAATTCTCAGCAGAGATTGTTTGGAACTATTTCAAGCCGCTGCGCACCGTAGGCGTCGTCAGCGAAACAAAAGACGTTGTTGAGATCGCCAG
Organism: Acidobacteriota bacterium; assembly: GCA_046733375.1. Taxonomy (GTDB): domain Bacteria; phylum Acidobacteriota; class Blastocatellia; order Pyrinomonadales; family Pyrinomonadaceae; genus UBA11740. The sequence goes on from JBKPPE010000464.1 coordinate 2,284, forward strand.
TCCGCGCGGCGTTGTTGCCGGCATCATTCCATCGACTAATCCAACCTCGACAGCCATCTTCAAAATTCTAATTTCGATCAAGTCGCGAAACGCGATCGTGATGTCGCCGCATCCGTCGGCCGCGCGTTGCATCAGCGAGACTGCGAAAGCGATGCGCGAAGCCGGTATCAAAGAGGGTTTGCCGGCTGACGCAATCGGTTGCATGAACCCCGCGACCATCGAAGGCACCGAAGCTCTGATGAAGCACAAGCGCACGGCGGTGATTCTCGCTACGGGGGGAATCGGCCTGGTGCGCGCAGCGTACTCGTCCGGGAAGCCGGCCTTCGGCGTTGGTCCCGGAAACGTGCCCGTGTTCGTCGAACGATCGGCGGATGTTCCGAAAGCAGTACAGGACATCCTGACGGGCAAATGCTTCGACAACGGAACCATCTGCGCTTCCGAACAGGCCATCGTGGTCGATGCGCCGATCGAGACGGCGGTGCGCGAGCAGTTCAAACTGCAAGGCGCGCACTTCCTCAGTCAATCAGAAGCCGATCAACTGGCTAAGATCGTGGCAACGCCTCAGCGCAGTTTGAATCCGCAAATTGTCGGCAAGTCAGTTGAGTTCATCGCGAACATGGCGGGCATCAGTGTTCCGCCGGGAACGCGTTGCATTATGGCTGATGTCGGCGGTGTCGGCCGAGACTTCCCTTTGTCAATGGAAAAGCTTTCGCCGATTCTCGCCTTTTATGTTGAAGACGGCATCGAACGCGGAGCGGCGCGCTGCAACGAAGTGCTGCATTACGGTGGCATGGGCCACACGGCCGGCATTCACACGCGTTCGCGCGAAGCCGCGGTTCGTTACGGCGGCGAGATGCCCGCGTCACGCATCACCGTCAACACACCGACGACGCATGGCGCGATTGGATTCTCGACCGCACTGCCACCATCGATGACGCTCGGTTGCGGATCGTGGGGAGGCAACGTCACCTCCGACAACGTCTCACCGCTGCATTTGATGGACATTAAACGTGTGGCATTCGAAACTCGGCCGGTAGCAAGCAAACGTCCAGCGGTTTTTACCCAACACGTAAGCGCGATGCCCGCACCGGCAACCACGCGTCCCGCGTCAGCCATGAGTGAATCGACATCTCGACCAACCGGCGCACCAAAAGTCAGTCGCGAAGAGATCGCGGCAATCGTGGATCGGTTCCTCGCGAATCGTCAGCCAGAATCGAGCGGGTCACCTTTGCCTTCACCGTCGCAGACGCTAGAACCGCCGCCACCACCACGTCCGATGCAAGCGAGCGCTCCCACTGGGGCCTCCGGCAATGGACGCAAGGCGGCGGATTTCGTCAGCGAGGAAGATGTGAAGCGCGCGATTCAGAAAGGCGAAAAGATTTACGTTAGTCCTAAGACAATTATCACGCCATCCGCGCGTGACATCGGCGAGCCGGCAGAGGTGTTCGCGAAAGCTTAGTAAATGGTAAATCGTGAACCGTAAATAGACGTGTTGGTTAAGCTGCTTAGTCTATTCACGATTTACGATTTACTTTTCACTAGTCATGTTTTTAGGCAAAGTCGTCGGCACAGTTTGGTCAACGAAGAAGACGCCCGATTTGGAAGGCGTGCGCTTTCTGATCGTTCATCCGTACGATCTGGATCGTGAGCCCACCAAGAATGTCGTTGTCGTCGCGGATCGCCTCGGCGCCGGCACGGGTGAAGTCGTGATGTGCGCGTATGGCAAAGCCGCGCGCTCCGCGATTGGGAATCAGGACATGTCGATTGAAGCTGCTGTCGTCGGAATTGTCGATCGCGTCGATCTCACCGATGCGCAATCCGAAGAACTTCGCGCCGCCGCGCAGTCACTGGCGCGCGACAACGGAAGACAGTAGCGAATTTGGATTTTTGATTTTAGATTTGTGATTGCCATTTGGCGCTACTTCAGGTTAATTGATAATTTCCCTCGACTCGCCGAAATCAAAAATCTAAAATCGCAAATCTGAAATGGCCAATGAAGAGTTGATTTATCGGATCACCCGCGCGGTCTATGACCGCCTTGGCGCGTCGACTGACGAGAACACTGTCGAGCAACTGGTGACCGACATTTACCGGCAGGTTGAGCCGGAACTGCGTAACGGCAGCGGCTCCGGTTCGTCATTTGCCACCAGCGCCGCAACTTCCGCTGTGTCGCACGAAGGCTCGGCCGACCGTCTAATCGTCTCGGTCTTTGGAGTCGATCATCCGGGCATTGTCGCCGGGGTGTCGCAAATTCTGGCTGATGCGGGTTGCAGCATCGTCGACATCAATCAAACAGTGGTGCAGGGAAAGTTCGCAATGGTGATTATCGCGAACACTTCTCGTGCGAAAATGTCGGCGGCTGAATTGAAAGAACGTTTTCGCGTGGAAGGAGAGCAGCTCGGCGTCCGCATCTATGCGCAACGCGAAGATCTGTTCAATGCGATGCACCGGATCTAGTAAATGGTGAATGGTAAATCGTAAATAGACGAACGGCGTCGAATACTACGTCTATTCACCATTTACGATTTACTATTGACCAGCTTGCAGCCAGAAATCTCACATCGCTGTCCTTCGTGTGGCGCG
>JBKPPE010000465.1:0-2745 GCA_046733375.1 Acidobacteriota bacterium
CGTAAGACCTTTATAGCTCGTTAAGTACTGATGCCTGGCGGAAAACAAGCCTCCCTGGTAGTACACGATCAAGGGTCTTTCAATCTTTCGCAGAATCTCGGCGAATGTCTGCGGCTCAATGCGCACAATTGATCCGCTCGCCTTAATCGCGTTCGCGATCACTGCCGCTGCGTGGGCTGCACCACCATGGGCCATCGTCATTTCCTCCTCAGCGGATTCTTCATCGTCGCATTCAGATCAACCGGAACGCATCGTTTAAAGCTGAACACAAATTTTTTGTATTTCCCGCACACATAAACTCGACCCGTCACCGGCCACATTTCTTTCGAATTAACGCCTTCATCAATCGCGGCGACCGCAGCGGTGGGAAGCGAGATAAAGAACCGCAAAGGCTCGCGAAGCGTCAGAGGCTTTTTCGTCGGCAGATCGAATCCCCGACGGTACTCCTCAATGTCGATCGAGTGTTGGTTGACGGTCATGTCTTCGAACAGCAGAAAGTCGACGTGGCCGCTTTGTTTGATCGGGGCGACTACGACGGGCATGTTCAGAGTAATTCCCAGCGGCGTCATGCGCGCCAGCGAAGGGGTTCCAAACGTGATGAGTTGATCGACATTCGGTTCCGCCGGCGTCGCCGCCGTAGTTGGCGGCGGCAAGGTTGCAGTGCTCGCAGTGGATGAATTGTTATTGGCGGATGCGGTCCGCTGTGTCGATTTCGCAACCTTCTGATTTTCGCGCGACTTCAGTTCGACCGCGGTGCGCTCAACTTTGTAGCCGCGAATCTCTTTCGGATAGTCACCCGTTTGCGAAAAACATAGTGCGACGAGGGAGAAGCAGATTATCGCCGCCGAGGAAATCTTACGTTTCATTCGCTTCGATCAATCGCGCGAGATCTATCATCAAGGCGATGCTGCCGTCCAGGAGTTCCGCCGCCCCTGAGACACCATGCCAGAGCGTGGCGTGTGGCCCGAGACTCCGGACCAGAGTTTCCTGCTGTCCCGCAATCGCGTCGACCAAGAGCGCGATTTGTTTGTGATGAGCGGAAACATTTGGACGATGCTCACCGGGATTGCAAATCAAAACTGAGCGCGCGCCGTTCGCCGGCCTCGGCGAATTGGCCAACAGATCGTCGAGCCGCAGCAACGGCAATTCTTCATCCTGCCACTTGATAGATTCTCCATCAGCGTTTTGCGGGAGTTGCTCTTCAGATAATGTAGCGCGATCCGTCACGAGCTTCGAATCCAAACAATAGAACTGCTCCCCGCAACGGACCACTACACAAGGCACCAGGGCCAACGTCGCGGGAACCATCATCACGAAGGTGGCGCCTTTTCCGCGTTGTGAACTGAGTCGGACCTCGCCACCGGCCTGCGTCATGGCGCGATCGACAATCTCCAGTCCGACGCCGCGCCCTGAGAGGTCAGACGCTTCGCCCGATGTCGAGAAACCTGGCCGGAAAATCAGACGCAGCGCCTGATCTTCGCTCAATTCCTCAGGGCGGCCGACGATTCCCTGACGTGCGGCCGCATTCGCGACTTCGGCGAGTTCGATTCCGCGACCATCGTCACTGATGACGATATGTATCCGGCTGCCTTCGCGGAAGCCTTCCAAACTAACACGGCCAGTCGGCGGTTTACCTTTGGCGACACGCTCGTCGGCCGATTCAATGCCGTGGCCGACAGCGTTCCGCACCAGGTGCATCAGCGGTTCCGCAATCAATTCAGCAAGTGACTTATCGATGCCGATATTGCCACCAACGATTTCGAACTCAACGTCTTTGCCTAATCGACGCGCGGCGACTCGGCCGGCGCGCGCGGCCGCGCCGTTAAGCAAGTCTGACAAAGGCACCAGACGCAACTTAATCAGGCGCTCTTCCAATTGAACGAAGCGGCGACGAAGGTTCGCGGCGGCGCCCGTTACTGCTGCCACGTCGGACGACCGTTGGACTGTAATCAGCGCCTTGTTCGTATCGCGCAGAAGGTCCATCACTGCTGAGGTCAAATGATCAAGCTGATTCAACCCGACGCGCACTGACGGGCTGCTCGAATCTAACGGTTCGGACAACGCCACCGACGGAGTAGCAACCGAGGAGATCTCTGGCGCCTCGATCGGAAGTTCGCTGAAACTAACCGTGCCCAGTTCGGAAGCGCTGATACGTATTTGGTTGGCGATGAATTGCGAGGCGTAAAGCAGGCGAAAACTTATTTCGTCAGGCGCTGCCGCGCGGCCGGGAACGGTCGCGATGACTTCTCCCGACTTCCCCATCAGACCTGTCAAATCGCGAAATTGCGTGTCGAATGTGTCAATTGAAAAACCCGCATCAACGATAAAGAGCTTCGCGCCCTCGCGCACCGCTTCGCGCGCGTGTTGTAGATCGTATTCGCTCAAAGATCGCGCAATATCTTCCGGCAAAACAGAGCGCAAACTGCCGGCGATGACCGCCTTCTGTGAAGCCTTCGCGGCCAACGCATGCAGTTGCGCAATCAGGGTCTGCGTTTTTCTCTCGTCCGCCCGGGCAGTGCTGGCTAGCTCTTCCGCAATTAAGTCGGTCGCACTTTCAAAAAGATTCAAAGATGTGTCGTCGATCACGACGCGGCCCAGACGTACACCGTCGAGCACGCTCTCCAATTCATGGGCCACCTCCCCGACGGACTGAAATCCCATCGAAGCGGCGGTGCCTTTTAACGTGTGCACGTGACGGAAGATTCGTGATGCCAGCTCGCGCCGCTGCCGGCCCTGCGAACGCAC
>JBKPPE010000466.1:0-2921 GCA_046733375.1 Acidobacteriota bacterium
GGTGAGGGCTTGTGTAGCTGCTAATTGCCTCACCCCTTTCCCCTCTCCCAGTGGGAGAGGGGTAGAACCCGCCCGCGGAAAGGCGGCCAACGCCCAAAACAGAATAGACATGGCAAGAATCACCGTCCCTGCCTTGCGCAAAAAGATTGAGCACCGACTCAGCAGCGCGTGACCAACATTGCGTACATCGGGAAGCCGATACGGCGGCAGTTCCATCACGAATGGTGTCGGCGGCGCCTTCAGCACCGTCCGCTTCATCACGAGCGCCACGAGGATCGCCGCCAGAATTCCGAACAGATACATCGCCAAAATGATGACGGCGCCGAGCGAAATGAATCCGAGCACGGTTTTTCCCGAAAAGAGCGCGGCGATCACCAGCGTGTAAATCGGCAGACGCGCCGAGCAACTCATGAACGGCGCAATCATGATCGTGGTGATGCGATCTTTCGGATGTTCGATCGTGCGCGTGGCCATGATGCCTGGAACGGCGCAGGCAAAGCTGCTCAGCAAAGGGACAAACGCTTTTCCGTGCAAACCCACGGCGCGCATCAATCGATCCATCAAAAACGCGGCGCGCGCCATGTAACCACTGTCTTCAAGCAGCGAAATGAAGAGAAACAGCAGCAGAATCTGCGGGAGAAACGCGAGCACGCCGCCAACCCCGGCGATTATTCCATCCGCGAGAAGGTCCGTAAAAATGCCAGACGGCAAGTAGGTGCGCGCCAGATCGCCGAGACCGGTGAAGACGGAATCAATCAGCGTCATCGGCAAACTCGCCCACGAAAAGATCGCCTGAAAAACGAACAACATCACCAGCACGAGAATCACCGGCCCAAGTATTCGATGAGTGACCACGCGATCGATCCGCTCGCTGATTCTCGTCCGGCCCTCGTTTCTGAAGTCCACTGCATCCGAAACGATTCGTTCGATCAGCGCGTAACGCCGAATCAGATTTGATTGACTGCTGGCGCGGACGCCCTCGTCCGCATCACTCGCCGCGCGCAACTCTATTTGCCGGCAATGTCCTGGGCTTTTTGTAGGCGCTGCGAACTCGCTGCGGACGAGGGCGTCCGCGTTCTTAGCGCCCGACATTCTTTCAATCTTCAGGACTGCGCGCGCTAAATCACTCAATCCCACGCGCTGCTTGGCGACTACGGGGACCAGAGGAACGCCCAGTTCCGCGCTCAATTTGCGAACGTTAATTTTCAGTCCAGACCGTTCTGCGAGATCGAACATGGTGAGTGCGATGACCACCGGTTTTCCCGTTTCAATCAGTTGCGTCGCGAGATAGAGGTTGCGCACGAGGTTCGTGGCATCGACCACGACAACTGTCACATCAGGATCCGCCGTTTCGGGGTGGCGCCCGAGCAAGACATCGCGCGCGATCTGTTCATCGAGCGAAGTTGGATTGAGGCTGTACAGTCCCGGCAGATCAATCAAACGCGCCGGCGGTAAATCGCTATCAAGCGACCATTCTCCGGTTTTGCTTTCGACCGTGACGCCGGGATAGTTGGCAACTTTTTGTCTGAGGCCGGTGAGAGCATTAAAGAGACTTGTCTTGCCGGCATTGGGATTGCCGGCAACAACGATCGTCAATTGTTTCTCAAGATGAAGCGCCGTTGCTGCTTCGATTGATCGATTGGTTTCGAGAACGGCGCTCATGCATTTCGTGGAAGACGTTGGCCTATTTCTCGTCAAGGGAAACGACGATTGATTTAGCTTCGGCCCGCCGCAACGCGAGATCATAATTCCGCACACAGACTTGAAGAGGATCGCCGAGCGGGGCGGTCTTTACCATTCTGATCGCCGCTCCGGGCACCAGCCCCATCTCCATCAATCGCAGGTTGTGACTGTCGTCGGACTCAACGGCCACCACGCGCGCTAAACCGTTTTTCGGAACCATGTCGAGGGTCATTTAGCTGCTCTTTTTCCTGTTTCGTTCGTATGAAATTGAAACTGGCTTTCAATTTCGGCACAACCACTTGAGCAATTCGCAGGCCGCGTTCAGCGCCCGTGAACACTCGATTTTCGCGGCGCGCAACTTCAGCAAGTGGGAATTTGTCCGCATCGCTGTCCGAGGATTTCCGCAACGAAAGCCACCCCTTGGGCAGCAGAATTCTCCATCGGCGTTCTTTCCTTGAGAAAAATGCATCGCGACCGCAATAGGCATATTGGTTGCTTCAAGGGACATCGTTGGGGATACCCAAGCTCGAGCGAAGAGCAGCGGCTTGCTGCTCAAAGACGCAGAGTCAGAGAGTTACAGGGGGGTACGATGCCATGACCAAAGACGACCGCGACCTACTCGACCTTCTTAAGGATGAATTAGCCTTCATTAACCAGGGCGGATATGGCCGTTCGGTCCGCACGCCGTGGCTGCCAAAGTCGGCCTTTCAGGACTCTCTGACCTGCATCAACTATGGCTATCCCTATCGCGCGCATCCGTGCAACGAGTGTCACTTGCTGGATTTTGTCGCGCCCGATCATCAGGCGGAAGAGGTTCCGTGCCACTTCATCCCTTTGAATGCGTCCGGAGAAACAATCGAGAAATTGGAGCAGGAAAACGAACAGGCACGGATCGAAATGCTGCTTAGGAAGTGGCTGCAAACGAGGATTGGGGAACTCGAAGCGCAGAAGGCCTCCACTACCGGGCACACCGGGCATTGAAGTTGGCAGTTGGTGAGTTAGACCGCGACTCGGGCGTTCCCCTGTACGATTGAGTCACGAGTCGAAGCCGACCGTGACGGCGCACTCATCAGTACGCTGCCAAAAACAAGGAAGGCTGACCGCAATCATCGATTTCAAAGGTCAGCACGACATACATCCCCTGGATGTCGACTACTTCCTTGTCGCGCCGCAGGCGGTTAGGCGAGGAACCGCCTGCGGCAAATTTTTTGGTAAGGCTTTCTGACGAGCGTGTCAGG
>JBKPPE010000467.1:0-5719 GCA_046733375.1 Acidobacteriota bacterium
GCACGTTCGAAAAACATTTGGCAGCGGCGAACTTCTATCGTATCGACCGGTCACTTGATCAGAAACGGCGATACTGCTGACGCCTTTAAGATCGCCGAGATGCTCCTCAGCGACAAAGAGGACTTGATTCACAAAGCGACCGGTTGGATGCTGCGCGCGGCCGGCGACGTCGATCGCCAGAAGCTCGTGCGTTTCCTGAACAAGCACGCCACAACGATGCCCCGTACGATGCTTCGCTATTCGATTGAGCATTTCAGTGAGAAGGATAGAAAACATTACTTAGGACTGGGCAGAAATAGCAGTCGGAAGATTTGAAGACATGCCACCAACTCTGAATAACGGGAAGATATGCTACCTGGAGATTCCCGCAATCGACATTCAGACGTCAGTCAACTTTTACCGAAGTGTGTTTGGCTGGAATGTCAGGACCCGCGGCGACGGCTCGATCGCGTTTGATGACGGCGTTGCTGAAGTCAGTGGTACGTGGGTTCTGAATCGGTCTGCGATGACCGAAGTTGGGCTTTTGATTTACATCATGGTCGATAGCGTCGCCGCAACCATCGATTCCGTCATCGCTCACGGTGGCGAGATCGTTCAGCCGATTGGCGCGGACGCGCCTGAAATCACTGCTCGCTTCAGCGATCCCGCCGGTAATATCCTGGGGTTGTATCAGCAACCAGCGGGAGGTTAAGAGGTCGGGAGGAGAGAACCCCATGGCTGACATCCGAACGAAACTATCGCGAGCGGAAGACGTCGCCGACTATTTGTCGCGGGTGCCGGAACCACAACGTGCCGCGCTCGAGAAATTGCGCAGCACGATCAAGTCAATCGTTCCCGACGCGACGGAAGTAATCAGCTATGACATTCCCACCTTCAAGCTGGACGGCCGGATGCTGGTTTCGTATGCAGCTTTCAAGCATCACTGCAGTTTCTTCCCGGGAGCAGGCCCCGTCAAAATGCATGCGAACGATCTAAAATCGTTTCAAACTTCGAAAGGGACGATTCAGTTTACGCCCGAGCGTCCGTTGTCAACGACGCTGGTGAAGAAGTTGGTTAAGACTCGAATTAGATTGAACGAGGTCCGAAAATGAACATTCTCCTATGGATCATTCAAGGCTTGCTGGCGCTGCTGTTTATTTTCAGCGGCGCGATGAAATTCGTTATGTCGGTTGAGCAGATGAACGAGCAGTCAGCTGTCGTTCTGCCGGGAATCTTTCTTCATTTCATCGGCGTGTGTGAAGTGCTTGGAGGCTTAGGGTTGATACTTCCGAGCGCGCTCCGCATCAAACCCGGTCTCACGCCTTTGGCGGCAGCAGGTCTGGCAATCATCACGGCCGGTGCGACCGTGCTCACGTTGATGGGCCCGATGAAAGGAATGGTGGTGGTGCCGCTTGTCACGTGCCTGCTATGTATCTTCGTCGCGTGGGGGCGGTGGCGCGCACGGCCCATCAGCCCGCGATAATTCGACCATTTGCAAACGGCGGTACGATTTGCCAATCAAGATGCAGCCAGCGCCGCAACCTTGAACCCCCTCAATCGTATTAGTCTGCATGGCTGATTCGGCCAAGTCTGGTTTCAGGCATTCTGAGAATCAACTCGCCGCTCGTCTTCGTGGATTCGGCCCGGTAGGAATACTTGCCGTCGTCCTCATTCTTCTCGGCAATTTTATCTTCATTCCGCTCAGTGCCCTGCTGGTTTTGTGGTGGCGACATCTCTCACAAACATCCTGGCGCGCAATTGGTTTTGTGCGGCCGCGCAGCTGGATTCGCACAATCGCGGCCGGAATCCTCTTCGGAGCGTTATTGAAGTTCACGATGAAGGCGCTGGTGATGCCGCTGCTTGGCGCTGATCCAATCAATCAAGCGTACCGGCACCTGACCGGAAACAGGGCCGCGATTCCGATGGCTCTCTACGGGTTGATAGTCGGCGCAGGTTTCGGCGAAGAAACTTTGTTCCGCGGTTACTTTTTTGAAAGACTCAGTAGGCTATTTGGCTCCGGCGTGATCGCCAAGATAGCGATTGTGCTAATCACCTCGATTGTTTTTGGCCTCGCACACTATTCACGCCAGGGCCTTACCGGAGTTGAGCAAGCCACAATCGTGGGATTGGTTTTCGGTGGAATATTCGCGATCACCGGACAAATCTTCGTGCTGATGATTGCGCATGCCGCCTTCGATTTGACCGCGTATGCCATGATCTATTGGAGCCTCGAAACCAGGATTGCCCATCTCATCTTCAAATAACGGTCGCGTCCCGCGCGAAGTGTCTTATTTTGCGGTTTTTCTTTGCGCCTTTGCGACTTTGCGTGAGGGCAATCGATCAAGAACAGTCAGTTTCACGCTAAGGCGCCAAGACGCAAAGTTCCGCAAAGAGAAATTAAGATACGACGCGCGCGCGACTAGCCAAGCAATCCAGTTTTGGGTAGTGGCCTAATTTGAATTATTCTCTGCGTTCTCACGAAGCCCTCGGTTGGCCTCTGCGGTTAACGCTGCAAACGTTAGAACAACCGCAGAGGACGCCGAGCATTTCGCAGAGGAAATCGAAAACAGGCCACTACTCATTCTTGTTGTTTATTATCACGGCCGAACTTCGCCGGAGGTCTCATGAAGAAACTAATCCTTGCTTTTATTCTCTCGCTTTCAGTCACGTCGATCTGTTTCTCACAAAACCAGGATTCGACGCGATGGCAGCAACACGTGCGCAACGTCACAATCACGCGCGACAATTGGGGGATCGCGCATGTGCACGGACAAACGGATGCCGATGCCGTGTTTGGAATGATCTACGCGCAGGCTGAGGACGACTTCAATCGGGTGGAAACGAATTTCATAAACTCGCAAGGCCGCTTAGCGGAAGCGGAAGGCGAATCGGCGATCTGGCAGGACTTGCGGATGAAGCTGTTTATCGATCCCGCGAAAATGAAAGCTGGTTACGAATCAAGTCCCGCATGGTTAAGGACTTTAATGGACGCGTGGGCTGATGGTTTGAACTTCTATCTGACCACACATCCGCAAGTGAAGCCGCGCGTGATCACACATTTCGAGCCATGGATGGCTTTGACGTTCAGCGAAGGCAGCATTGGCGGTGACATCGAAACAATTAATTTGGATCGGCTGCGAGCGTTTTATGACAACAAACCGCCCGCGGTAGCTCGCATTGAAGACGAAACTCAACCCGAGCCAACCGGTTCCAACGGCATCGCGATCGCGCCATCAAACACGAAGGAGCGTCATGCTTTGCTCCTGATCAATCCGCACACTTCGTTTTATTTTCGCTCGGAATTACAAGTGATGAGCGACGAAGGCCTCAACGCGTACGGCGCGGCGACCTGGGGACAATTTTTTATTTATCAGGGTTTCAACGCGCACTGCGGCTGGATGCATACGTCGAGCGCAGTCGACGCCATCGATGAGTACCTGGAAACAATCACCAAAAAGGGCGACACGTACTTTTATAAGTATGGCAGCGAAGAACGTCCGGTCGAGGCTGGGAAAATCACTGTTCCTTACAAGACCGACAACGCGATGAGACAGCGAACCTTTATCGTTTACCGCACTCAGCATGGCCCGATTATTCGGGCTCAGGATGGCAAGTGGGTAAGCGTCGCGCTCATGAATGACCCCGTCAAAGCGCTGACCCAATCCTTTACGCGCACGAAAGCAACCGACTACAAATCATTCAAACAAACGATGGAGTTACATACCAACTCGTCGAATAACACGATCTTCGCCGACGGTGACGGGAACATTGCGTACTTTCACGGTAACTTCATTCCGCGACGCGACCCAAAGTTCGATTGGACCAAGCCGGTTGATGGCAGCAACCCGGAAACAGACTGGCACGGGCTACTTTCGATTGACGAATCGCCGAACCTTTTGAATCCGGCGAGCGGATGGCTTTACAACAGCAACAACTCGCCGTGGTCGGCGGCTGGCCCCAGCAGTCCGAAGCAGTCCGACTATCCGAAGTATGTCGATAACGGCGTCGAATCCGCGCGCGGTCTGCACGCGGTCCGCGTGCTGGAAAACAAAAAAGATTTCACCGTCGAGACACTTCGGGACGCGGCTTATGACAGTTATCTCACGTGGTTCGAAAAGCCTGTGCCGGCGCTCGTCAAGGCCTGGGACAGCGCGACAACTAGCGATCCACTGAAGACAAAGTTGTCCGAGCAAATTGCGCTGTTGCGTTCGTGGGATCTTCGATGGTCAGCGAACTCCGTACCGACGTCACTGGCGGTTTACTGGGCTGACGATCTGCAGCGCAGCCTGCGTGCGGACGCGCGCACTGCGGGCATCTCCTTTCCGGACTACGTGTCGACAAAAGCAGCGCCGGAACAATTGCTGAAATCTCTGGCGGCGGCGTCAGACAAACTGACGGCCGACTTTGGCACGTGGAAGACGTCATGGGGGGAAATTAACCGCTTTCAACGACTGACCGACGACATAGTTCATCCATTCACCGATGCCGGGCCAAGCATTCCTGTCGGTTTCACGTCAGCGGTGTGGGGATCGCTTGCATCGTTCGGCGCGCGTCCGTACAAGGGCTCGAAGAAAATTTACGGGACAAGCGGCAACAGCTTTGTGGCCGTGGTTGAATTCGGCCCAAGAATTCGCGCCATCGCGGTAACTGCGGGCGGCGAGAGCGGCAATCCTTCATCGCCACACTTCAACGATCAGGCGAAGCGCTACAGCACGGGTGATCTGCGTGAAGTTTATTTCTATCCATCACAGCTTAAAGGTCACACGGAGCGGACGTACCACCCGGGCCAGTAAAGTCAGAACCGCCTGCGGTAGCGGGCGGTTGAACGCGCTATGACGAAGGCTCTTCGTTAGCAAGTCTATTCATTATCATCGCCCCTGCACCAACCGCCCGCTACCGCAGGCGGTTCTGACTTCATGATCGTTCATCTCATCGACGGCACCTACGAACTGTTCCGCCACTTCTACGGCCTGCGCCGGTTTCAGAAAACTGATCCGCCGTTCGGCGCCGTCGCCGGCGTCCTCGGAATGATTGTGAAGATGATCGAAGATGGCGCGACACATATCGGCGTTGCCACCGACCACGTCATCGAATCATTTCGCAACGAGCTTTGGGACGGATACAAAACGGGCGCCGGCATCGATCGTGCGCTCTGGGCTCAGTTTCATCCGCTGGAAGATGCGCTCGCCGCGATGGGTGTCGTCGTTTGGCCAATGATCGAATTTGAAGCTGACGATGCGCTGGCCGCGGCGGCGCGGCTTGCCGCACGCGATCAGAAAGTCGAGAAGGTTTGTATCTGGACGCCTGACAAAGATCTCGCACAGTGCGTCCGCGACGATCGAGTCGTCCAAATCGATCGCCGCAGGAACGAGATTCGTAACGCGGACGGTGTGCGAGCGAAATTCGGAGTCGCGCCGGAATTCATCGCCGACTATTTGGCAATGGTCGGCGATTCTGCGGACGGTTATCCCGGGCTGCCGGGTTTTGGGGCAAAGACCGTAGCTAAACTAATTAACCAGCACGGCCATATTGAGGACTTCCCTGCCTCGCTGCTCAGCGATCAAAATCGTGAACTCGCTTTGCTTTTTAAGCATCTCGCGATACTGCGCGTCGATGCTCCGCTTGACTCGCCAACGAACGGCGAAACCAAAAGTGTGAGCAAACTGCGGTGGCGCGGCGCTCACAGCAGTTTCCCTTCCATCGCAGAAAAAATTGACGCGCCGCGCCTGGTGAACCGTAT
>JBKPPE010000468.1:0-5013 GCA_046733375.1 Acidobacteriota bacterium
GGAGCAGCAGCACAACGGGACCAGCACCAACGTCCAAATAGGCCATCTCAACGCCGCGCACCGCAGCAAGCTGGCTCTGGGAACTATCGTTCATTCTGTTCGTGGGAAGGCCCTTCGGATTTACACCATTGTTTGCTCCACGCGTCAAGAGGGGGGCTCTTCCGTACTGGGTAATTGTGTGTTGCTGGAAACCGAAGCTGCATTTGTCCTGGCCGCAGCGCGGCCAAATGTTTATAGCTCGCGTAGCAAGTAGATGTTTCCAGCTCCGGAGGAGCGCAATGTGCTTAGGAAAAAGAGAAGATTGCGCTCCTCCGGAGCTTGATGAGCTTTCCGATTCTAGTTCTATAAACATTTGGTTTCTCCGGGACCGACAAGAGTCGCGCCAGCAAGACGCAATTACCCCATCTCGGGCCTTTCTCTCAGGTTGTGCTTTCTTATCTCTCTCCCTATCCTAATCGTTTGCCCGCAACATCAATTTTTCGACTGGGCATAACAATCACATGGAAACCAGCAAGATTCGGAACATAGCCATCATCGCGCACGTCGACCACGGAAAGACGACCCTGGTCGATGCCATGCTCAAGCAAGCCGGAACATTTCGCGAAAACGAACAGATCGTCGACCGCGTCATGGATTCGATGGACCTCGAACGCGAGCGCGGCATCACGATTATGGCGAAGAACACGGCGGTGCGTTACGGCGATTATAAAATCAACATTGTGGATACGCCCGGCCACGCGGATTTCGGCGGTGAGGTCGAACGCGTTCTGAAGATGGTTGACGGCGTCATGCTGCTTGTCGATGCGGCCGAAGGCTGTCTGCCGCAGACGCGATTCGTGTTGCGCAAGGCTTTGGAAAGCGGTCTGCCGGCCATCGCGGTCGTCAACAAGATTGATCGCCAGGATGCGCGACCGAAAGAGGTCGTGGATGAGATCTATGAGTTATTTCTCGATCTCGACGCGACCGATGAACAGATCGAGTTTCCCATCTTGTATGCGATTTCGCGCGCCGGTGTAGCGAAGAAACAGCTCGACGCAGAGTCAGCAAACCTGAAACCGCTGTTCGATCAAATCATTGAAACCATTCCGGCGCCGCGCGCGCTGCACAGTGATTCGTTGCAGTTGCTGGTAGCGAACGTTGATTACAACGAGTACGTCGGACGGCTCGCGATTGGCAGAATTTTTTCCGGAGAGTTAACCCGCAATCAGGAGATTGGTATCGTCCGTCGTGACGGAACTCTGCAAAAGACGCGCGTTAAGGAGCTCTATGTCTTCGAAGGGCTGAAGCGCGAAATTGCCGACAGCGCGTCGGCCGGCGAGATTGTGGCGCTCGCCGGAGTTGAAGACATCAATATCGGCGAGACGATCACGAGCGTTGAGAATCCCAGGCCGCTACCCGTGATCGCCGTTGATGAACCGACGATTGCGATGGTGTTCAGCGTAAACAACTCGCCGTTTGCGGGCACCGAAGGCCAATTCGTCACGTCGCGGCAAATCAAGGAGCGTCTCGATCGAGAAGTGCTTGGCAATGTCGCGATTCGCGTCGAAGACACCGCCTCGCCGGATCAGTTTCGAGTTTCCGGGCGCGGTGAACTGCAGCTCGCGATCCTGATCGAGATGATGCGGCGCGAGGGTTACGAGGTTCAGGTGTCGAAACCCGAAGTCATCACGCGCCGCGTCAACGGCACGCTTCAGGAGCCGATCGAGCAGGTCGTCGTCGATTGCCCCGAGGAATTCATTGGCGTCATCACCGAAGCCATGGGCCGCCGCAAAGGCCAGATGACGCGCATGGTGAACCACGGAACGGGACGCGTGCGCATGGAATTCGAGACGCCGTCACGTGGCCTGATCGGTTTTCGGGGCGAGTTCCTGACCGAAACCAAGGGGACCGGATTGCTGAACACGCTTTTCCTGCGTTTCGACAAATGGATGGGCGAGATGAAAGGCCGCGGCAGCGGATCGCTCGTCGCAGATCGGATGGGCGAATCGACCACGTACGCGCTCTACAATTTGCAGGAGCGCGGCGTTTTGTTCGTTCGTCCCAACACGCGCGTCTATGAAGGCATGATCATCGGCGAGAATGCGCGCGCCGTCGACCTCGACGTAAACGCGGTCAAGGAAAAGAAGCTGACCAACATGCGCGCCTCCGGGTCGGATGAAGCGATGCGCCTGGTGCCGGTGAAAGATTTGTCGCTGGAAGAAGCGCTCGAATTTATTGCCGACGACGAACTGGTCGAGGTAACGCCCAAATCGATTCGTCTGCGGAAGAGGGTCTTGAAAGCCAATGAGCGGCCAAAGAAAGAAGTCTGACCGAAATAGGCGAGGGCTTAATTGAAGCCTCCTTTTTTGGCGTCTGGCGTTGACCACTAATGCGAGTCATAAATTTCTCGCAAAGGCGAAAAGAACCATCTGAAGGCCCAAAGAAATTGTTTCACCGGCGCAGCACTCTTCCTGCCACCGCGTTACTTCCATCGTTTGGCGCCGGCCGCAATCCTAAAATCTTCGCGACCACGTTATAAACCTGCACGTTTTCAAAAGGCGCGACCACGGCGCGCTTGCGCAAGGCAGGGCCGTGTCCGATGAAGATTGCGCGCATTGACTCGAGGCGGTTGTCGTATCCATGCCCGCCTTTGGCGTTGCTTTCGCCTTTCGCCTGCATCTCCCTGAACGCCTCGCGATTAGTGAGAATCCAGCCCTCGTCCGGCAAAACCAACAACGGAGCAATGCGCGAGCTTTGCGAATAGTGAAAACGCGCAGGCATCTCGCCTTTTCGATAAACGCGTGCGTGGCGCGGCAGATTCCGTTTCAGCTTTTGATAGATTTCGTTTTCAGCGCCAGGCTTGGGAAAGATGCTGACGATCTCGCGCGTCCAAAATATTCGCTCAGTCAAACCAGCGTCGAAGATTTCGTCGAGGAGAATCGCGCGGTGCCAGTCAACGGGCGCCATGCCGTGATCGGAAACAATGATCAGGTTCGTTTGGTCAAAGATTCCGCGAGCCTTAAGCCCATCACTCAGTCGTCCGATTTCGCGATCGACATCCAGCACGGCTTGTCTGGTTTTCGCCGAGATTGGACCCGATGCATGGCCGGCGTCGTCAGTGTCGCTGAAATACAGCGCCAGAAAAGTCGGCCGCTCGTTCACCGGCAGGTCCAGCCACAAAAGGATCGTGTCGACACGTTCGGCGTCGGTAATTTTCGCGTCATAGCGCTTCCAGAAAGTCGGACGCACGCCGGCAATTTCTCCCTCCGTGCCCGGATAAAAAACTGAGGCAGCGCGCTGGCCCTGCTTTTCGGCCGTGACCCAGATTGGCTCGCCCAGCCACCAGCGACTCTTCTCGACTTCCTGGCGATCGCTCAGCGTAAATACCGCGTCAAACTGTGGATCGTAAATATTGTTCTCCACAATTCCGTGGTGCTCAGGGTAAAGCCCGGTGGCAATCGTGTAGTGATTCGGAAATGTCTTCGAAGGGAAGGAAGGAACCATCCAGCGCGCGCGGACGCCTGAGCGGGCGAGTGCGTTGAGATGAGGTGGCCGATCCTTTTGCAGGTAGTCGTAGCGAAAGCCGTCGAGTGAAATCAAAATGACAGTCGGGCGCAGATCCGAAATCGGCTTTGGTTGCGCTGCCGCCGCGACTGTCGCCAGCAGGATCCAAACCAGAGCCAATAACCGGCAGCTATACTTTGCAAACATAGATGACATTGTTAAGGCGGGAACCTCTCTTAGTCAGATTATGACGGAGGCAATTTGCCGGTTTTAAGCATCGACGAGGGACAAAGGTTTTCCACCACGCACTCTTCGCACAAAGGCCGGCGCGCTTTGCAGATTCGCCGGCCGTGAAAGATCAGCAGGTGCGAGAAAATAATCCAATCTTTCTTTGGCACCAGTTCCGACAAGTCCAGTTCAATCTTGACTGCGTCGTTCTGTTTGGTGAGTCGCAGTCGATGTGACAAACGGCCGACGTGGGTATCAACGACGATGCCGGCGGCAATTCCGTAAGCCACACCCAACACGACGTTCGCGGTTTTGCGCGCCACGCCGGGAAGCTTCAACAACTCGTCCATGGTTTTTGGCACGTCGCCGTTGAATTCTTCCGTCAGCATTGCGCAGGCGCCTTGAATCGATTTCGTCTTGTTGCGAAAAAACCCCGTCGTGCGAATGTCTTCCTGAAGTTCAGTGTCGCGTACTTTCAAATAGTCTTCAGGCCTGCGGTATTTGCGGAACAGATCGGCAGTGACTTTGTTGACGCGTTCGTCGGTGCACTGCGCGGAGAGGATCGTGGCAATCAGCAGTTCGAATGCGTTCGAGTGGTTCAGCGCGCACTTCGCGTCCGGATGCGCGCGTTTGAGCAGCTTGATGATCTGTTCGGTGCGAGCCTTCTTTGCCGCCTTGGTTTCTCGCATTGGCGTGTCAACTTTTTGCGAACGGATTCTAACCACAAAGGCACAAAGACACGAAACAAAGAACCGTCAAAGCTTTGTGACTTTGTGTCTTAGTGGCGAGGTTTGCAGTCGGTGACAGAGGGGGGCTGCCGGCACGCTAGCCCCTCAACCTTCCCATCAGCATGAGCGTCAACATTTTCCAATCGCCCATGAATGACCACAGTGGATACGCGAAAGTCGCGGGCCGGTTCTTTTCCACAAAGAAATGACCGACCCATGCGAGCCCGTATCCCGGGACGAACGCGAGCGGAAACAGCCACCACTTGCCGATTGCCACCAACGCAATCAGCAACGCGATGGCCGCAAGCGATCCTGCCGCGTGCAGCGCACGTGTTGCCGGCTTGCTGTGCTCGTTCAGGTAGTAGGGCCAGAACTCCGCAAATGATTGATAGCGTGTCTCAGACATTGAATCGAGCGCGATTTTATCAGAAACCGTGGCACGGGCGTCGCGCCCGCGTGACTCACGCGCAGGATGCACATGCCACGCATTACTTGACCAGCACCGCAACCACAGGCAAGATCAGGCGCTATGCTGTTCTACCCGGTGTCTTGTCCCGGCCTCGTTCGTTTCACC
>JBKPPE010000469.1:0-4408 GCA_046733375.1 Acidobacteriota bacterium
ATCCTGCTGATGGAGCACCTGCGACAGGCGATCGCCGCTATGCCGGAAGAAGGAACACCGAACGAACTGCGGGCAGCGTTGATGGCGCTGTTGGACCAGTTCCAGTTCTCGAAGCAGGTGAGCGCCGGCTTGACCAGACGCGAGCGCGCGACCGACGTGCCGCAAGTCATGCTCAATATTCGCGGCATGGAAGCTTTGCGCCGCGCACTGGCAGCGACTGTGCGCAGCTTTGATTTCGCTCAGCAAGTCGTGTCAGAAGCCCAACCGTCAGCGACGGCCAGCTCAGCCAAACAACAGTCTCTGGCGCCTGCGCTTGCCACGCACACGAGTCTGACTGCTTTCATCGATGAGCTGGAGCGGTGCTTGAAGTCGCAAGTCCTCTCCATCGCCGCGGGGGATCGTGACGGTGTGCGCGTGCTGGAAGCGACTGATGTGCGCGGGCTGAGATTTCGCGCGATCTTCATTGCGGGCATGAACGAGGGTAGTTTTCCGCTGCGCACTTCGCGCGATTGGCTTTATCCGCATGAAGAACGCGAGCGTCTGAAAAAGTACGGCGTGGTTCTCGAAGACATTTCAACTGAGACGTTGGTGAAAGAGGAGCACTATTTTTATCAGTGCGCCTGTCGGGCGACTGAGCGTCTGTACCTGACGCGGCCGCTTGCGGCCGATGACGGCATCGAAACCGTCGCGTCGTATTACCTGGAAGAGTTGCGGCGCGCGATTGCGCCGGCTGAAATCGATGCGGATCAGGTTCGCGGCGATATTAGTCGCCAGGATATTGTTCATGCTTCGAGCGGTGCAGAGTTAGCTGCGAAACTGATCGTGCAAAAGGCGCGATCCGGGCACCGGAGACGCGGCGACAGCGTCTTGCCGCCGACGGTGGTTTCGGAATTGATCGCGCAAGCGCGACGTGAGACCTACATCTCAGATTCTGTGCTGCGTCGGGTCGCGATTGAACTTCAACGAGGCGGCGACACGTTCGGGGCTTATGACGGTCAAATCACCGAGCCGGATTTGCGCGTCCTCGTCGCGAACCATTTCGGGCCGGAATACGTTTACAGCGCCAGCGGCCTGAGCGCATTCGGCAACTGCCCGTTCAAATTTTTTGCCGCACGCGTCCTGCGACTCGAGCCGCGTAACGAAGCGGCCCTGGATCTGCCGGCCATTGATGCCGGAAAACTGCTTCACGACATCTTGCGTCGCTTTTTTGAGCGGCATCGCGAAGATTATCTGCCGGCGAGGGATCGCGACGGATTGTTGAAAGAACTTACGGACGTTGCTGACGAAGTATTTTCAGAGCACGAGCGCAAGGTACCACCGCTGAATGAACGCATCTGGAAAATCGATTGCGAGATTCGCAAACTTATTCTGGAACAAGTCCTGCTTCACGAGTTGCGTCTGCAAGAGAAGACGCAGCCGCGTGGCATGACGCCCACGTTTTTCGAGCTGGCGTTTGGCCGCGTTTCAGAAGGCAGCGATCCAGCTTCGAAGACAGACTATTTGAAAATCGAGCGCGACAGCGGCTCATCCGAAGCTGCCCTGATCCAGGGTCAAATCGATCGCGTTGATGTGAGCGAATCTTGCAAAAGCGTCGTGGCGTACGATTACAAACTCTCGCAAGGCGCGCGCATCATTGATATGGAAGCGGGGCGGCAGTTGCAAATTCCAATCTATCTCGCGGCGCTGGAACAGTTGTTCCTGCCGAGCTTTGAATTGGCCGGCGGCGGTTATTACCGGCTGCGTGTCAAAGGGAAGAGGTTGAACCAGGGACTGTATCGGAAGATGCGCGGCGACTGCACCTATGTCAGCAGTCACGCCGCAATGGTTGATGATGTGAGGTGGCAACGCTTGCGCAGTGACATCAGCCGCCGTGTGTGGCAATTCATCGATGCCATGCGCGCCGGAGATTTTCGCGTGAAGCCCTCGCAGGGAAAAACGACATGCAAGTTCTGTGACTATTCCGCCGCTTGTCGATACGATGGGTATCGAATAAGTCGCAAGAGAAATTAAGTTTGCGTCGCTTTGCGTCTTTGCGTCTTGGCGAGAAATGGTTCATGCAAAGGCGCCAAGACGCAAACAATCGCAAAGATAGATCATGGCAGAGAACTCCGATAAATCACTCCGAGAACATGTTCTTTATGTCCTGCGCGGTGAAGGCGCGCACATCACCTTCGATGACTTCGTCGCGGACTTTCCCGTACAGCGCTGTCGCGAACGCATCGCAGGATTGCCTTACACTGCGTGGCAAGTCCTGGAACACATGCGCATCGCGCTCTGGGACATCCTGGAGTTCAGTCGTGATGCAAAGCACATCTCGCCAAAGTGGCCCGAGGGATACTGGCCGCCGCACGATCAACTTGGCACTTCCGAACTTTGGAATGAAACAGTCGCGAAGTTCCGCGCTGACTTAAAGCAGATGCAAAACGTGGTCGGCGATACGGCCGTTGATCTACTGGCAAAGATTCCACACGGCAGCGGTCAAACAATCCTGCGCGAGGCGCTGCTGATCGCCGATCACAATTCCTATCACCTCGGAGTCCTGCTTGCGATGAGTCGCATACTTGGAAGCAAGTAGCCGCCGGAAAAGGCAGAGGGCAGGAATTAGGAACTGAAAACTGAAAAATGAAAACTGAAAAATGTAAATTAAGAAACTAGAAACCCGACACCCGAAACCCGACGAGCAAAGACCAAAAACCTTTTCTGCGTAATCTGCGTAATCTGCGGATAAGGATCTTAAGTCTTATTGGATTTCCTCTTGAGATGCTTCTGCTCGCCGACTGCATATGCTTCGCGAATCCATGCAGCAAATTCGTCGTCGAGTTCCGCCAGACTGTCCAGCCGAAACGCGTGCAAATGATTTCGCGGAGAGAAAGTTTCAACCCGCAGAAAGCGTGGGCTCTCCACGCGTCGCGCGAAAACAAAGTGACCGATGAGATAGTTGTGCCGCACCTGCACGGCGATGAAAGACATACGCACCTGAAAGGCGATGCGCGTTTTCTCTGGCAGCACTTTTACGGGACCACATTTCCTGATCATTTCCGTGAGGGCATCGAATATGTGGCGCACGTGCGCGCTCTTTCCGGTGAAGTGCGACTGCAAACTGACATCGCTGCACGAGTGACTTTGGTTGCGATTGGCGAAGCCCCGGCCGCATTCCGGGCAAAGCCAAAGCGGCGGAAGCTTTTTCGAGGAGCGCGGCATTCAAGTGCGGAGGTTCGGCTAGTCAGAACCAGGAACTAGAGAAGTTCACGTCTTCGTACACGCGTGCGCGATTCACGAGTCCAGTAATATCTACTGACCGACGATCGAGACGGCTCGCTCCAATTGTTCGTCGCGTTTCTCTCTTATACCTTTAATCGTACGCGAAACTGGAACGGTTGGCTGAATCCCGATGCCATGGTGTTGCGAGCCGTCGTGCTTTAACACTTTCATGCCGGTCCACACTACCGTGTAGTTTCCAGGAAGCACGAACGGGTTGATATTGCCATTAGTTCCGGCCGTGGGCTCGCCGACAATTTCCGCAAGCTTGTAGGCTTCTATAATGCCCATATAAGACTCGGCATAACTGATCGCTCGTCCGTCGGTGAGAAAAGCTATTTTTCCTTTCAGCCGCGGGGCAATTGGTTTCAGGTCCCAACGGCCACCGGTCTCGTATTCATCTACGGTCAAATGATCAGGTTTCGTAATGATTGGAACCATCCAGCGCGCCGATGTCGCAGGATTATCTATCAAGTGCGAAATCACCATCGGTGACACCGTCGGGTATCCTCGGAGATCGAAGACGATGCCTTTCGCTTTCTCGAGCTGCGGCAACGCTGCGTTAAAGTCTTCATCTTTGATTCGATCAAGAGCAACGTAAAAGACTCCGGGTTTTAGTTCGCTGATCTTAGGCGGCCGCTTCTCACTCAGGCTTTGAGTCTCTAAAGTTCGACGTAATGTCACTGACCGCAGCTGCCCATTAGCGCCCTGCACGTCGACTTTAAGTTCAGAGTCTTTTGCCCCGTCCGTTAGCAGATAGATGGCGATGTAACGACGCCACTGAGGTGTCGCGCCCGAGATCAAGGTTTCCAATTCTGTCAGCGCTTCTGCACTGGGCTTGCCATTCACTTTCAGGAGGATATCTCCCGACTGCAAACCACCGGCGCCATCCCCCACAACGTCGGTAATTACCAGACGGCCTTCAACCCAGCCGAAAATTGCCGGGACACTGAAGCCTCGTGCTTCGCCCGGGTAATAGACGCCGCCGTGACCGTCGCGAAGCTGGACCACCATACGCCTCAGTGTGTACAGAAAGGCCAACTCGTTCTGATCTGTCGCGGCAGAAGCGAGCGCGTTTTTCAGCGCTGCCGGCCAGTCAGTCTTGACGACATCAAAGTAAGGATAGAAATGCTGAAGAATGTTCCAGGCG
>JBKPPE010000470.1:0-2772 GCA_046733375.1 Acidobacteriota bacterium
AGCTGAAGCTGCTACCACGTAAGGAGACGCGAGATACAACTTTCCTGGCCCACTTCGTCCGGGAAAGTTTCTGTTCTGCGCGCTGACTGTAACGGTCTCTGCATTTGGTGAAGCGCCGGGTCCGGCGTTAATGCACGCGCCACACGATGGGTCGATCAACTCCGCGCCGGCTCGCTGGAACAGCTCGATATATCCCTTACTCTTCGCGTATTGCTTGATCTTCTGAGACCCAAATTGAATGTAGAGATGAACTCCCTCGGCTACGTGCTTACCCTGGTCCAACGCGCTCTGCAAAACTTCGGCGTACATGTCCATATCAGCCATTTTTCCACCCGTGCATGAACCCCCGTACGCCGCATCGATTCGAACTTCTTCAGTCAACTCATCAATTGGGATTCCATTTCTCGGATCGCCGGGCGTGGCCACCATCGGCCGAATCGCATCGAGGTCGATCTCAAAATCAGCCGCGTATTCAGCGTCCGCGTCGCTGTAGACAAATCCCTTCCGCACCTCTTCGGCATCGAGCCCGCGTGTTCTTACAATGTAGTCAAGCGTGACTTCGTCGGGTTCGATGATTCCAGTCGTGCCGCCAGCTTCAACTGCCATGTTTGTAAGCGTCGCACGCTCATCCATGGGCCAGTTCTTTAAATCGTCGCCCGCAAACTCGAGCACCTTGCCGATACCTTTGCTGGTCTTCATGTAGTCTGTCGCAAGGATCTGAAGCATCACGTCTTTCGCAGCGACATCAGAACGTTTCTTTCCTTTCAAGACATAACGTACTGTCTCGGGAACTTTGATGCGAATGTCTTTTGTGTACCAGGCATTCGCCATGTCAGTTGAGCCGACTCCAAACGCGAAACAACCGAGCACACCGGCCATGCACGTGTGCGAGTCGGTGCCGATAACAACCTGTCCCGGGAGTGCAAGGTCTTCCACCACGGCGTTATGACAGATAGCCTCCGAGCCTCCTTCAGGATTCTCACCGTAGAGCTTGATGTTTTGTCGCGCTGTGAAACTTTCTTGCGTCGTTGCCAAACCTTCTGCGTTTTCGAGCAGGCCCATCTCGCGATGTTTGGTCGACATCACACGACCGAGAAAAGTCAGGTGATCGCGAAACGCAAAAACCGATTCGGGTTCAGAAACGCGAGCTTCGTTTCCCAACGCCTGTTTGAACAACGACTCCGCCATCGGCGTCACGTATTCATGCGAGAAACGAACATCGGCAACAGCGAATAGAGCGTCGCCGGGTTTCACTGCATCAACGCCAATCTTGCCGGCGGTCACAAACACGTGGCGGGCAATGATCTTCTCCACCATCGTCATCGGCCGCGGAGGCGTATCGACGGGCGGTGGAGATACCTCCCCTGCCAATCGTGCCTTGTTGTAATTGAACAGACCGCCGTAGGTAACGATGTCCTGCGATATCGGATCGAGACCTTTCGTGAATTCACCCAGCGCGATCTCTTCACCGCGACGAATTCTTTCGATCAGTCCGAAGTCTGTTGAAGTCAGCAGGCCGATATTCTGGGAGTTTTGTCCGTAGATTTTCTCGATACTTTGAGCGATGACGAGTTGCACACCAGCAGCTTTCTCTGCGTACGGAGCGGTTTCGCGCGACGAGCCGCATCCTTTCGACAGGCCTGAAACGACCACTGAAAAGCCACCATTCCTTATTTCATCTTTTTGCACAGCGCCTTCGCGCATTCCGACATAGACGTAATGACCGAGCGTCTCGTCGTAGTAAAAACAAACCCAACCGGGCGTAATTTCGTCAGTTGAGATGTTGTTCAGCAAAGCAAGCCTCGACTCCACAGCCAACTGGGCCAGCTCCGCTTCCAAAGCCTGGGCCTCCGCACTGCCGGGTGTCGCCGCCAGTTGCTGTCGAATAAGAGAAGTATCTTCAGTTAAAAACAGGATCCGGCCCGAAAATTTGATTCGACCGGCTCGCTTTTCGTGTGACTTTGGCTCCATCGTTCTCCAATAAACCCGTGGATTCTTAGTGACATTTGCCTTCGCAAGCAGAGTAATTATAACCTCACGTGGATAAAACCTTTAGCGGGCACTTTGGCGTCTAAGGGCTTTAGTGAGGGAGATCGGGGAGGAAACGTCAAAATATGAGAGTGTTCACTAAGCTGGCAATGGTTGTTTTCGTTCTGTCGCTTACGCTCCTGACCTGGGGCACGCAGAACTTCATTTCCGGAGGTGCCAATTCCGTCGCGGCGCAGGAAACTGACGATCAGGTCAAGATCGACATCTATAAACGATTCGTCGACAACCGCATACCGAATCCCACCGTTGCTTACCAGGCAGCACGGGATTACATGCAGCGTTATTCAAAGGAAAAAGATCAATACACTGACTATATAAAACAGTGGATGATGTTTTATGAAAGAGATGACCGCAAGGCACGGCTGCCGGTTCTGATCAACGAAAAGAAATTCGACGAAGCTTATAAAGTGGGTAATCAGATTCTGACGGACGAGCCTAACTATCTTCGCGCTCAGATCGATCTTGGCTACGCAGGCTATCTCGCTGCATCCGCTAAGAACGAGTCGTTCAACACGGTCGCGCTCGACTACGCGCGAAAAGCTATTCGCGAGATTGAGGCGGGCAAGGCGCCGACCGAATGGGCGCCTTTCAAGGGCAAGGACGACACGCTTGCTTATCTCAATTACGCGGTAGGTTTTCTGACACTTAAGACCAATCCCGAACAATCAATCGATTCGTTTATAAAAGCGGTGCAGTACGAGAGTGACATCAAGAAAACTCCAT
>JBKPPE010000471.1:0-3279 GCA_046733375.1 Acidobacteriota bacterium
TGTGCAGCTTCGGCTGGATCGACAGGGCGGGGTCTGTGTCATGTGCGGCTCGACAGACATCGGACAAGGATCCGATTCAATTCTCGCTTACATTGTCGCTGAGATTCTCGGCATCGATCCATTCGACATTCGCGTCGTGACAGCGGACACGGATCTGACGCCAGTTGATCTCGGCAGTTATTCGAGTCGCGTGACTCTGATGACGGGAAATGCAGCGATCCAGGCGGCTGAGCGCGCAAGGGAATTGCTGACTATCGCCGTCGCCGAAAAATTGAATGTGCCGATTGAAAACATTTCCTTTGCCGAGCAGCGCGCGTTCGATGTTGAGAATCCGGAGGTGGGTGTCTCATTCGCCGAAGCAGTCGTCCTGGCCGAATCCAAGTTCGGCACCATCGGTACCGTTGGTTCATACACGCCGCCACGATCACCCGGAAAGTACAAAGGCGCAGGTGTCGGACCGTCGCCGGCATACAGTTACTCAGCGGCGGTGGCCGAAGTCGATGTAGATCCATCGACAGGCATTGTGACTGTCGAGCGCATCTGGATTGCGCACGACATCGGCAAGTCGATCAATCCGGCGCTCGTCATGGGGCAAGTCGAAGGCAGCGTCTACATGGGCCTCGGCGAAATTCTCATGGAAGAGATGTCTTATCGCGCGAACCGCAACGCTGTGCACAAGTTTCCGTCGATGCTCGAATACAAGAGCCCGACTACGATGGAAATGTGCGATGTGAAGACCTACTTGATCGAAGATCCTGATCCAAACGGCCCATTCGGTGCTAAAGAAGTGGGACAGGGTCCGCTGCTGCCGGTGCCTCCTGCCGTCGCGAACGCGGTGTACAACGCGGTCGGTGTGCGGATTGACGAGGTGCCAATCACGCCGGAAAAAGTCTTGAAGGCGTTGCGTGAGAAAGAGAGAGGACGCGAGGCGCGATTTGGTCCTACCGCGGTTCCTAACGTCGAGTGGCCGGAGCCTTTGCGCGTGCTGACACCGGCCGAAGGCGGCGATGGTCGCGAGATGCCGCGTGTTGCCGTTCATTCATAAACATCATGAAGAAAAGTTTACCGTTCATCATTATTACTGTCGTTCTCATTGCGGCGATCGCTGCCTTCATCGTATTTGGCCGCAAAAAGAGCAACGCCTCAAACAGTGCATTTGTGGCCCCGGTGCACGTTTCAGTCACCGAACCAACACCTCTGCCTCACGCTTCACCCACTGCCACGATTCCGATTGAGAAACCAAACGTCAAGGTTTCTTCACCGGTCGTGCTTGAAGAATACGGCGACTATCAGTGTCCACCCTGCGGCATGTTGTATCCCGTGCTGAAAGACATCGAACATGAATATGGCAAGCAATTGCAGATTGTCTTCCACCATTTACCCCTCACCAAGATTCACAAGAACGCCATGAATGCGGCGCGCGCTGCTGAAGCCGCACGGAACCAGGGCAAGTTCTGGGAAATGCACGATCGTCTGTACCGCAATCAGAACTCCTGGAAAGACCTGGATGATCCGCGTCCGGTGTTTATTCAGTACGCGCGCGAGCTTGGTCTTAATGCGGATCGATTCACGCGCGATCTGGACAGCCCCGAGGTCGAGCAACGCATCACCTCCGACATGCAGAAGGCGACCAGCCTCGGCATCAACGGCACCCCGACGGTGCTCATTGACGGCAACATGCTGCTCTACGAGAAGACAACTCCGGACGGACTGCGCCAGGGAATCAACTACATGCTTCAGCGGAAGGCCGTGTCCTAGGTGTTGTCTTTTTTTGCCTCATTCGACTAGTACCCAGATGGTCAAGCTAATAAAGTTTTTCCCATGTGTGACTTAAACCAAATGGGCTCAAGTTGTTGTTGACATGTGGGCGGCATCTCTCTATAGTGCGTACCCGAAAGTCGCCCTTTGATGCCCGTCACCCCCCGCATCAAATGACGGACACCGATGTTCAAGCTTCAGCGTCTCGAAATCACGGGATTCAAGTCCTTCGCGGACCATACTGACCTTCGCTTCACTGGTGATGGCATAACTGCGATCGTCGGGCCGAACGGCTGCGGCAAGAGCAACGTCGCCGACGCCATCGCATGGGTTTTGGGCGAGCAGCGCGTTAAGCACCTGCGCGGTGGCGAGATGAAAGATGTGATCTTTCAGGGCTCGCGTAATCGACCGCCGAGCGGCATGTCTGAAGTCGTGCTGCACATGGTGCGCGACGAAACAGTTGAGGACGAGCCGGACATTCAGGATATCGATTCCACGCTTGAACAGATTGATTCCCATGAAGAGATCTTCGAAGCGCCTGAGTTAGCGACCGCGTCAGAAACAGAGCCAATAGCGGAATCAGTAGCGACTGAGTCGGCCACTCAAGTTGAGGCTGCCGGCAAGGATCCTGGTGTATCGGAGTCAGTACCGGGAGTGGTAGCGACCGAGTCAGACGAATCGCCTACAGACCCCGTCGCTACCGCTCCGGCTACTGACTCCATTACGCAGCCCAAGCCCAAACAACATCATCATCGTCACTGGCGACAACGCCGCAATCTCGCGCTCGAGTTTGCGCCGGGAGAAGCAGTTTCGGTCACCCGTCGCCTTTATCGATCCGGCGAAAGCGAGTACTTGCTGAACGATCGGCCGTGCCGCCTGCGAGACATTCAAGACTTGTTTTCGGGAACCGGTTTGGCGGGTGGTCACTATGCGATCATCGAACAGGGTCGCATCGGTCAGATTCTTTCCGCGAAGCCGATGGACCGCCGCACGATCATCGAAGAGGCAGCGGGTATTACCAAGTTTCGGGTGCGACAACGCGCGGCGGAAGCGCGGCTTGAATCTGCCCGCGCGAACCTCAGTCGCGTCGCAGATATCATTTCGGAAATCGAGCGACAGGTGAACAGCCTGCGTCGCCAGGCCGCGAAAGCTCGTCGTTATCGAATTCAGCGCGAAGAGTTGCGCGAACTTTTACGTCGCGTGTACGTCGGCGAAGAGCAAACCCTCGGTTCTCTGCTAGAGCAAACGCAAGCCGATCTCGATCGTGCCAATCAGGAAGAGGAGCAACTCGCAACATCACTGACTGAGCGTGAAGAAGCCAGTCGCTTGTCGACGCAAAACGCTCGTGCGCTCGAAGATGAATTGGCGCAGGTGCGCGCCGCCGTCGCGGAAGGGGCGCTGCAGCGCGATCGCCGAATTCGTGAGCGCGTGTATCAGGAAGAACAGATTGGAGCGCTCGCAAAACGGCGAACAGAGATTGAAAGGGAAGTTTCCGCGCTAACGGATCGCCTGACCGTCATC
>JBKPPE010000472.1:0-3026 GCA_046733375.1 Acidobacteriota bacterium
GATCAGAAAGTCGCGCTCCGGCTCGATCCGACGAATAGTTTTCCAGCCCGACGGGTCGCGTTGTTCTTCCAGTAGGAACGTCGATTTACCGTTGTAGATCGTCCGCACGAGATTCGTCACTGCGCGATCCAGGAGCAGATCGCCCATCAAGGCGTCAAAGGGACGAAAGAACATTAAGATCGGTCGCAGGTCCAGGTTCTGCGCGTCAATGTTTGTCGACGATTGACTGGAAACCGGCGGGGGAGAATCGGTAACCGATGACAGAGTGATCTTGTTAGTTTGTCCGTCAAATACGCTGATGTAGGTGTAGTGCTTTCCTTCTCCCAAACCATTGTTGTCACCATTGGGCGAGACAATTCTCACGCCATCGGGTTCAGGATTGCGATTCATCTCAAATGAATAGCGCATCTTGTTGCCGTCCACGACGAGCGTTTTATTCACGGAATAGCTGCGGTCGATGTTCAGTCCCGGTGTATTCAACCGATCGCGCTCAGGGTATCTCGGGTTGGCCAACCATCCCTTTGGATAGGTTTGCTGCTCAACCCAAGTGAAGCGAAAGTTCTTTATCGCATCCTGTCGCTTCTGCCAGCTTGCGATTACTTCAGCCTTCGCAGGGACAGGTTTCGTCCGATCCAGTTGAGGATTTCGCGTGAAGACTTGGGCAATGGAATCAAGCCTGGTCAAAACGAATCCGCCGGCCAGCAGTAAGCCACACAACAATCCGATCACGAAGATCTTTCGTGGGCGAGAGGTCAAGAGCTTCTTCATACATTCTCCTTCTCTTCGTGGATCGCGGGCGAGTTTTGGTCTCTAATACACCAAACTCCGCCACGAGCGCCATGTTTTAGCGACACGTTGGCAAGACGCCACCTCTTCCTGCAACGGCCACTAGCGAAACTGCAACCTTCATCGTAAAATCAAACCTTAGATCGCCCAACAACTTTCAGAGGAACCCCAGATCAAGGATGGCACTTTTGAGAATTGTGGCCTGGCCCGACCCGGTCCTGACCACCCCTGCGGAGCCAGTCACTAAATTCGACGACGAACTCAAGAAGCTTGCCGAAGACATGTTCGCAACCATGTACGCCGCGCCCGGCGTCGGTCTTGCCGGAACTCAGGTCGGCATTTCCAAGCGCTTGTTCGTGATGGACTGCTCCAACGGAAAAGACCCGTCGTCGCGCTACTTCATGGCGAATCCACAAATCATTGTTCAGGAAGGCAAGCAGGACGGCGAAGAGGGTTGTCTTTCGATTCCCGGAATCTATTCAAAAGTGCACCGCAGCATGCGCGTCATCGCGCGCGGTCACGATCTTAATGGCAAGGAGTACGAGATTGAAGGAATCGAACTTGAGGGACGATGCCTATTGCACGAGACTGATCACTGCGATGGCATTCTGTACCCGAATCGCATCTCGCCACTGAAGCGCGAGCTTGTCATGCGCAAGATCAAGAAGTTGCAGAAAGCCGGTGACTGGCCGACATAGTGCTGGGTACGCGCGCCTCTGGCGCGCACTTTTTCAAAAACTTTAAGAAAGACAGCACGCCGGAGGCGTGCGTACCAAAAAACATGCCAACCGAATTTAGAAACGAACCATTTACCGATTTCAACAAAGCAGAAAATGCCGCGGCGATGCGTGCGGCGCTCGAAAAAGTTAAAGGCGAGCTTGGCCGGGAATATCCATTGGTGATCGGGGGCGAACGCATTAACACGGGCGACACACTTAATAGCATCAATCCGGCGAACCGTACGCAGATCGTCGGCAAGTTTCACAAAGCAACAAAAGAGCTGGCTAACAAGGCCGTCGAAACTGCCGCGGAGGCGTTCAAGACGTGGCGCAACGTTCCGGCCGAAGAGCGCGCAGACCTACTGTTTCGCGTCGCCGCGCTGATGCGCGAGCGCAAGCATGAGTTCTCTGCCTGGATGATTTACGAAGTCGCGAAAACATGGCCCGAAGCCGACGGCGATACTGCCGAAGCGATCGACTTTCTCGAGTTCTATGCACGCGAAATGCTCCGTTACGGCGGCAAGCAACCTTTGGTTGAACTGAAAGGCGAAGACAACCGGCTCGATTACATTCCGCTCGGCGTCGGCGCCGTGATTCCGCCATGGAACTTTCCATGCGCGATCATGGCCGGCATGACAGCTGCGGCGATCGTCACCGGCAACACGGTCGTGCTCAAACCGTCTTCCGACGCGCCCGCAATCGCATTCAAGTTCTTCGAGTTGCTTGAAGAAGCGGGCCTGCCGCCGGGCGTCGTGAATTTCATGACTGGCTCAGGTGCTGAAGTCGGCGACGTGGTTGTCGATCACCCGCAGACGCGCTTCGTCGCGTTCACTGGTTCCAAGGAAGTTGGCTTGCGAATCAACGAGCGCGCCGCGAAAACGCCGGCCGGGCAACTGTGGATCAAGCGCGTCGTTGCAGAGATGGGCGGCAAGGACGCCATCATCGTCGCAGATGATGCGGATTTGGATGAAGCCGCGACTGGTGTCGTGCAATCGGCTTTCGGATTTCAAGGACAGAAGTGCTCCGCCTGCTCGCGCGCGATCATCGACGCGCGGGTCTACGATTCGATGGTCGAGAAGATTGCCGAACGCACGGCGAAGATAAAGGTCGGAGCACCCACCGACAACGCGACGACGATGAGCGCCGTGATTAATGAAAAAGCTTTCAAGGCAATCAACGGCTATGTTGAGAAAGGCAAAGCCGAAGGCGGTCGCGTCGTCGCCGGCGGCGGCTCAGACGGCGAACAGGGTTTTTTCATCGAGCCGACCGTGATCGCTGACGTAAAGCCCGGTGCCACGATTGAACAGGAAGAGATCTTCGGCCCAGTGCTCGCGGTAATAAAGGCAAACGATTACGATCACGCGCTCGAAATCGCGAACGACACGCAGTTCGGTTTGACCGGCGCAGTGTACTCAACCGACGAAGCCAAGCTCGATCGCGCCCGCAACGAATTCCACGTCGGTAACCTCTATCTAAATCGCAAATGCACGGGCGCGATGGTCGGCGTGCATCCGTTTGGGG
>JBKPPE010000473.1:0-5012 GCA_046733375.1 Acidobacteriota bacterium
CAGCGTCTTGCCGTCGACGTACTCGAGCGCGATGTAGTTCAGTCCGCGCTCTTTCCCGATTTCGTAAATCTGCGCAATGTTTGGATGGTTCAGGGCGGCCGTTGCTTTCGCTTCCTGCACAAAGCGACGCATCCGATCTTCATTGTCAGCCAGTTTTTCCGGAAGGATTTTTAGCGCGACGCGACGATCGAGGCGAGTGTCAATGGCGAGATAAACCTCGCCCATGCCTCCGACACCTAGTTGCGTGCCGATCTCATATTGTCCAAAACGTGTTCCCGGCGGGATGGCCATCGATACTCCATCGCTTGGCCGCGCAGTCTATCACCCGCGGAAACGATTTGCCATGATTCGTTTTCGAGTAGTTGAGACGCGACTGACGTGTGTTACTTCTTCAGCCAACCGAGCAAACCGTGAATCACGGTTTCGCGATTTTCTTCGTAGATGGCTTTGGTCAGTGGAATGTTCATGGGACACGCTTTGACGCAGTTCTGTGCGTTACCGCAGTTGGTGATGCCATCTTCTTCCATGAGCGCTTGCAGACGTTCATCGCGATCCATCGCGCCAGACGGGTGCATGTTGAAGAGACGCACCTGCGCGATCGCTTGCGGACCGATGTAATGATCTTCGTCGTACTGCGGACAAGCCTCGAGGCAACAACCGCACGTCATACAACGTGAGTAAGCGTAGCGCTCCATCACATCTTCCTGATCCATGCGTGGCCCCGGACCGAGGTCGTGACTGCCGTCGAGTTCAATCCAGGCGTGCACGCGCTTGAGGTGATTGAACATCTGCGAGCGATCAACCTGCAGGTCGCGCACGTTGGGGAACTTCGACATCGGTTCGAGCTTAACTGGCTGATCGAGATTGTCGATGAGCGCAGAGCATGACTGGCGCACACGTCCGTTGATGACCATCGTGCAGATGCCGCAAACCTGCTCGAGACAATTCATGTCCCACGACGGCGGAGTGGTTTGTCTTCCCTGCCTCGTGACGGGATTCTTGCGAATTTCCATCAAGCACGAAATGACGTTGAGGTTCGGACGGTAAGGAATCTCGAACTCTTCCCAACGTTGTGGGCCATCAGGGTTGTCGCGACGCTTGATGTGAATTTCGACGGTTTGCGGCATTTTGAATGTTTAGAGTCGGGCTACCGCCCGACCGTTCCCAAAAGTGGCGGGCAGTAACCCGCCTGTAAACTATTTCACACCTGCTGGTCCACTGAGATTCGCCGGCTTCTGTTGCATCTCGCTGGTCGGCACTTGCGGACCGCCGCCTTTCTGTGGCGAACCTGACGCGGCCGCTGTCTCTTTCTTTTCGTGCGAGTAGTCGCGTTTGCGCGGCTGAATCAGAGAGATGTCCACGCGCTCATACGAGAAAACAGGGCCTTCGCCTGAGTATTCAGCGATAGTCGTTTTCAGCCAGTTTGCGTCATCGCGATCCGGAAACTCAGGTTTGTAGTGCGCACCGCGTGATTCGTTACGATTGAGCGCGCCGAGCGTAATTACACGCGCTAGCTCGAGCATGTTGTCCAGATGTCGTGCGTGCGGCAAAGCCATGGTGGCCCAGAGATTCGAGTCGTTGATCGATATGCGGCGGTAACGATCCATCAACTCAAGCAACTTTTGGTCGGTCGCCTTCAGACGATCGTTATAGCGAACGACGGTCACGTTGTCGGTCATCCATTTGCCCATCTCTTCATGCAGCTTGTACTGGTTCTCGTTGCCGGTTTGCTTGATGAGCGCGTCGTTGATTTCCTGCTGGCGCTTGGTTTCGTCGTCGTAAATTCGTGAGCCATTCGCCCCGTTGCGCTGCACATTCTTCGCCCACTCGATTGCCGCCGGCGCCGCAATGAACCCGCCGTAAACGCAGCTCACGAGCGAATTCGCGCCGAGGCGGTTCGCGCCGTGAATCGAGTAGTCACAC
Source organism: Acidobacteriota bacterium (assembly GCA_046733375.1). Lineage (GTDB taxonomy): Bacteria > Acidobacteriota > Blastocatellia > Pyrinomonadales > Pyrinomonadaceae > UBA11740. The sequence continues at coordinate 1,924 of JBKPPE010000473.1, forward strand.
TCACCGGCCGCGAGCAATCCGGAGATGTTCGTGCGTTGATCGAAGTCGACCCACAGCCCGCCCATCGAATAGTGCACGCCGGGGAAGATGCGCATCGGGACATGCTTCGGATCGTCGCCGACAAACATTTCGTAGATTTCCAGAATCGCGCCGAGTTTTCTTTCGAGAGTCTCAGCCGGAATGTGCGTGAGATCCAGATAGACCTGGTTCTCACCGTTTACGCCAAGGCCGTCGAGACATACCTGAAAGATTTCGCGCGTCGCGATATCGCGCGGGACAAGGTTGCCGTACGCCGGATACTTTTCTTCGAGGAAATAGAGCCGCTCTTTTTCCGGAATCGACGATGGCGAGCGATTGTCTTTCTTGGCGCGCGGCACCCATACACGGCCGCCTTCGCCGCGTGCCGATTCGCTCATCAAACGCAGCTTGTCTTCGCCCGGGATCGAAGTCGGATGCACCTGGATGAATTCGCCATTCGCGTACTTCGCGCCCTGTTGATAGCAAGCGGATACCGCGCTGCCAGTGCAAACCATCGAGTTGGTGGACTTACCGAAAATCAGCCCCGGTCCGCCGGTCGCGATAATGACAGCGTCAGCGGGGAAAGCTTTGAGCTCGAGCGAGCGAAGATTCATCGCTACCAGTCCCCGACAGACCTGATGATCGTCGAGCACCAGCGACATCATCTCCCAGCCTTCGTATTTCTTGACTTTGCCGCTGACTTCGTGCCGACGCACTTGCTCGTCGAGCGCATAAAGAAGTTGTTGGCCGGTCGATGCTCCCGCGAACGCGGTGCGGTGATGCTTGGTGCCGCCGAAACGACGAAAATCGAGCAGCCCTTCGTTCGTGCGCGAGAATGGCACGCCCATGCGATCGAACAGATAGATGATCGAGGGCGCCATTTCGCACATCGCTTTTGCCGGCGGTTGATTTGCTAAGAAATCGCCGCCATAAACCGTGTCGTCGAAATGCTCCCAGGTCGAGTCGCCTTCGCCTTTTGTGTTCACGGCGCCGTTGATGCCGCCTTGCGCGCACACTGAATGCGAGCGCTTCACCGGCACGACTGAAAACAGATCGACTTCATGACCGGCTTCGGCGATCTTCATCGCCGCGGCCAGCCCGGCAAGACCGCCACCAACAATCGCGATTTTGATTGGAGTCGCCATTTGTTAATTTGCCACGACGAACTCAGCGACAGATAAACACAGATAACACTGATTTGTTATTTTCCTGCGCCAGTCTGTGTCTATCTGTGGCCATTTCTGATTCGCTCACAAAATTCCCGGAATCAATCCGCCCGGACGGATGAAAGCAACCGCCGCGTTGATGCCCACCGCCAGCAACAACAAACCAATCGCGATGCACGCATAGCCCGTCAGACGCTGCGCGCGCTCGCCGATTGTGATTCCCCAATCAACCATGAACAACCAAATGCCGTTCGCCAGGTGCCACACAGTTGCCGTGATGCCGATGACGTAAACAATGAATATCGGAATCAGGTGGAACTCGCGCGACACGATGTCAAACGATTGCTCCGGATGATGTGCAACCGAAAGCGTATTCAATCCAGGTATCATTCCAAATCTGAAATTCAGCACGTGGAACGTGATAAAGAAGAAAAGAATTACCCCCGTGATGCGCTGAATCGTGTAAAACCAATTGCGCGGGTATGGATAAGCGAGATTATTCGGTCGTGCTTCAGCGGTAATAACTAAGCCGTACACCGCGTGATAAATCAGCGGAATAAAGATGCCACCGATTTCCACGAACAGGATGTATGGGATCGATTGGAGATCTTTGACTGCGTTATTGAAGTCAGCCGCGCCTGAGAGTGCTTTGGAATTCGTGTAAAAATGCTCCAGCAGGAAAAATCCGAGCGGCATAATACCGGTCAGCTGATGCAGCTTTCGCAAGACGAAAGTCCTGCTCAGACGAATCGCCAAAGGGAATCTCCTTTCCGGAATTGCTCAACCAAGGGCAGCAGACTCAGCGGGAATTTGAAATTGTGTAATAACAAAGCAAATTATAGGGCGACGGTGCGTAAATGCAAAACCCGCTGTGTAGTACTTTGTGCTTTGAACTTTGTGCTTTGGTGTGTTGCCCAACCTGAAAGGTCAAAGTACTAAGCTCAAAGTACAAAGCACAAAGAACGGCAATGTCTGAAGAAGACTACAACCCTTTCCCTGAGCCGGTCGTGATCGAAATCACAGACGTTTTCGATCTGCACACGATTCCGCCAAAGCAAGTAAAGGCCGTCGTCGAAGAATACCTGGGCGAAGCGCACGCAAAAGGTTTCCCCGTTGTCCGCATCATCCATGGCAAGGGTATGGGCGTGCAGCGCCAGATCGTGAGGAGTGTTTTGGAACGAATGGATTTTGTTTTGGAGTGGACCGACGCGCCGCCGGACGCGGGACACTGGGGCGCGACTATTGTGAAACTCGATCTATCCGCAAACGAGGCGTCCTAAATTATTTTTCTCTGCGTCCTCCGCGAAGTCCTCGGTTCGTTCTCTGCGGTTAAGTTCAAAAACAAAAGCAGAAACCGCAAAAGCTTCGGGGTTTTCGCAGAGGAACGCCGAGCCAACTGAACTTAGGACACTACCGGCTGGTGCGCCCAAACAGACTCGCTAATTCTTTAGCTCGACGAGTTCAAGTCTAATCGTCGTGTCGCCAATATTCTCAGCCCAGTGAGTCAGCGGGTCGCGATAGATGACATCGCCGGTTTTGAACTCAACGTCGGTGACAAGGCCATCCGGGGCGTGATTGCGCGCCTTACCGCCTTGGATCACGTAGATGACGTAAGCCGGATGAGAATGGGTCTTCTCTTTGTCGCCGGGCTTGAGCGTCGCTTCGAGCACCCGCACCCGCGAATTCTCGAATTTGAGAGCGATAGTTTTTGAATTGACTACGAGTGGGTCCTGGCTAACGCGAGAGTCGCCACGCGCGAATCCAACTACAAACAGCACGACGATAAGAAAATAGATTCGTTTCATGTTGGTTTCCTTTCTCGGTCTGTGATGTGCTCTAAAACGAGAACAGTGAGAATACCCCTTGATCACAGCGTGAGGATTCCTGCTGCTTACTGCCTTTTGC
>JBKPPE010000474.1:0-3319 GCA_046733375.1 Acidobacteriota bacterium
CCGTTCCCCTGGCAACTTGGCTCGCTCAGGCAGAGCCTGACTTTGCCCGAGATGGTGGTCTGGTGGGCCGCATTTCCGTTGTTGATTCTCGGCGCCTGGTTTTCGCTCAGGTATCGCTTGCGACAGATGGCGCCCATTCTGATTTTTACTTCGATGTTAACGCTGGCGTACTCCGTCTTTCAGGGGAACGTCGGTACGGCCTATCGACAGCGCGGCCAGAGTCTCGTCTTTTACTTCATTTTCGTGGCGGTCGGCAGCGTTTTGGTTAAAGAAAAACGCGACCAGCGGCGCCGTCGCGCGGCCGAAGAATTGCGCGTGGCAACTCTGGGTCTAAAAGCCGGTCTGGCACCCGAGCAACGCGCCTAGCTGATGCCTAGATCCGCGCACGCTTTCCTCTTTTCCATTAAACTATCGGGTAACTGACAACGATGTGTGGTATTGCCGGAATAGTTCGCACAGACGGAACCGCCGTTGATCGCGATTTGCTGCAACGGATGAACGGGGCGATCCGTCATCGCGGGCCCGATGAAGATGGGTTCTATTTCAATGATGGCGTCGGATTAGCGATGCGGCGTCTGGCAATCATCGATCTGAAAACCGGCCAGCAACCTATTCACAATCACGATCGCACCAAATGGCTGATCTTCAACGGCGAAATTTACAACTACCGTGAAGTTCGGACCCAACTCGAAAAGCTCGGCCACAAATTCTATACGGACAGCGACACTGAAGTCGTAGTCGCTGCGTACGACGAGTACGGGACTGACTGTCCTAAACATCTGCGCGGTATGTTTGCGTTCGCAATTTGGGACGAGCGGGACCAGAGTTTGTTTCTCGCCCGTGATCGGGTTGGCAAGAAACCACTACTGTATGCTCATTTTCCCGGCCAACTAATTTTCGCATCCGAATTCAGCGCCCTCGTACTGCATCCAGACGTCAGTCGCGACGTCGATTTCGAAGCGATTCATCACTATCTGTCGTTTATGTGCGTGCCGGCTCCGCTGACTGCCTATCGCGCGATTCGAAAACTCGAACCGGCGCACTGGCTGCTCTGGCGGAACGGCGAAATCAAGACGGAGCGTTACTGGCGACTCGATTTCTCAAAGAAGACATCGCTATCCGAGATCGAAGCGGGCGAGCGTTTGATCGATCTGCTGCGCGAAGCCGTGCGCATTCGCCTGATGTCTGAAGTTCCGTTGGGCGCGTTCCTTTCGGGCGGCATCGATTCCAGCGCCGTCGTCGCCTTGATGGCACAGGAATCGAGCGAGCGAGTCAAAACGTTTTCTATCGGCTTTGAAGAGCAGGACTTCAGCGAATTGCATCACGCGCGTCGAGTCGCCGAACGCGTCGGCGCCGATCATCACGAATTCATCGTGCGGCCCGACGCGATGGAAATTCTGCCAACCCTCGTCGAGCATTACGGCGAACCTTTTGCCGACTCGTCAGCGATTCCGAGCTATTACGTCTCGCGCGAGACACGGCGCTACGTGACCGTCGCGCTGAACGGAGATGGCGGCGATGAGTGTTTCGCCGGATACGAACGTTATGCAGCGATGAACCTGGCGCAGACCTACGCATCAATCCCCGGAAAGCGTTTGATCGGCACTGCGACTCAGGCGATACCCACGCCGAGATCGCGTGGCAATCCCATCGGAAAGGCGCAACGATTCATTGCGGCGGCGTCGTTGCCGCCAATTGAACGCTATCTGCGCTGGATTAGCTCATTTGACGAACCGGCGAAACAGAAACTTTACACTGACGATTTTCGCGCTGAGACGGCAAGTTTTCGCACCGTGTCGTTCCTTGAACCCTGGTTTGCAAACGTCAACGGCCGCGGCATCATCGATGCGGCATTGTTGGCCGATACAATGACGTATCTGCCGAACGATCTGCTCGTGAAGATGGACATTGCGAGCATGTCCGTGTCACTCGAAGCGCGTTCGCCCTTTCTCGATCATCGTCTAATGGAGTTCGCCGCGAGCTTGCCCGAAAAGATGAAGCTGCGCCGCATGACGACTAAGTACCTGCTCAAGAAGGTGCTAAAAGATTTCGTCCCCGGTCAAAATCTCACGCGCAGAAAGATGGGCTTTGGCGTGCCAATCGGCTATTGGTTCCGTGGAACGATGCAGGCATTCCTCCGCGAAACTTTGCTGTCTGAGAAATCTCTCGGGCGCGGGTTCTTCAAACCTGAGCGGATACGCGCAATCGTTGACGAGCACATCGACAACCGAATGGATCATTCGCACCGCCTGTGGTCGTTGATGATGCTCGAACTGTGGTTTCAAAGATTTATTGACTGAATTTGGTCTTTGATCTTTGGACTTTGATCTTTGTCTTTCATCAAATGAAGTTATGACTGATCCTGAGAACTCAGCTAACAGCGCAAAGAGCAAAGTCCAAAGAACTAAGACCCAATCACCGGAGGTGACTTCTTGAAAGGCGTCGTTCTGGCCGGAGGATCAGGCAGCCGTTTGCGGCCGCTCACATCCGTCACTAATAAACACCTGCTGCCTGTTTACAACCAGCCGATGATCTATTACCCGATCCAGACCCTGGTTAACGCAGGTATTCAGGACATCATGATCGTTACCGGCGGAAATTCAGCCGGCGGTTTTCTAAAGCTGCTGGGTAACGGAAAAGCGTTCGGCCTCAAGCACATTAACTACACTTACCAGGAGGGCGAAGGCGGAATCGCTGCAGCGCTTTCGTTGGCCGAACATTTCGCCGACGATGGACCAATCTGCGTTATATTAGGCGACAATATCATCCAGGGAAACATTCGCGCTGCCGCGGACGATTATCGCCGGCAAGGTGGTGGCGCAAAAATTCTGCTCAAGCGCGTGCCCGACCCACAGCGTTTCGGTGTGCCCGAACTTGACGGACGCCGCGTGGTGCGGATTGAAGAAAAGCCGCAAGAGCCGAAATCCGAATACGCCGTAATCGGTATTTACATGTATGACATGCGCGTGTTCGAGATCATTCGCACCTTGAAACCTTCTAGCCGCGGTGAACTGGAAATCACTGACGTCAATAATGCGTACATTGAGCGCGGAAAAATGACTTGGGATGAACTCGAAGGTTGGTGGACCGACGCCGGTACATTCGAAAGTCTTTTGCGCGCCTCAAACCTGGTGGCCGAAACGGGTGCGAACAACGAGGTCGTGAAACATGCAGAAGCAGGCGCCAATGCCTGAAGTTTTTGAAACCGGAGAGGTAAATGACGTCATCGTCCGCCCGTTAAATCGTTATGACGATTCGCGCGGGTGGCTTACCGAACTTTTTCGGTGCGACGAGTTGCCGGCTGAGTTCCTTCCTGTGA
>JBKPPE010000475.1:0-3308 GCA_046733375.1 Acidobacteriota bacterium
ACATTTCCCGAACTGCCGGGCTTTAAATCCACACCGTTAAAGTTGCCGGCCTCTGTGTTGAAGATGCTGATCGAACGGACGATCTTCGCAATCACGCAGGAAGAAGGCCGCTATACGCTGTCTGGCGCCAAGTTTGAATTGGATAAGAAAAACGTGAAGATGGTGACGACTGATGGTCACCGTTTGGCCTTTGTTTCCACTGATCGATCAAATGGCGCAAGCGACAGTTTGGATGTTCTGATTCCGCGGAAAACATTAGCCGAATTGACAAAATTAACTTCTGATTTTGACGGCGATATCAACCTTGGTGCTGATGAAAATCATGTCTATTTTCAGGTCGGCTCCCGCCTGTTGATTTCGCGTTTGTTGTCCGGTCAATTTCCGAATTATGAAATGGTGATGCCCAAAGGAAACGATCGAACCGCGACGTTCGATACATTGAGCTTGAACCAGGCAATTCGCCGAGTGGCGTTGATGGCGGACGATCGGTCCCACGCCATTCGCATGCATCTTGCGAAGGAACAGCTACTCATCAGTTCACAGAACGCGGAGGAGGGCGAAGCCCGCGAAACGATCACAACGAACTTCGCTGGGGATGAAACTGAGATTGGTTTCAACGCGCAGTACCTTCAGGATTTTCTCAACGTGGTTGGATCGGAGCAGGTGAATTTCGAATTCAAGGATGGAAATTCACAGGCGCAGCTGAGACCTGTGACCGAAGAGAAATACGACTACCGCTATGTCGTTATGCCGATGCGATTGTGATCTTTTTAAACATTGAGAGACCGTGAGAGGAGCGTCTATTTGGCGCTCCTTTTTCATTCCCAGGCGATTGCGATCAACGCCCCACGACAATCGCATTATGCTAAAATTCATTGATGTTTCTCAGGTCTATCGAAGCAAACCAATTCCGTAATTCGAATGGTGCTATTGCCTGGGGAGCAGGCCTCAACATCCTTCACGGGAACAACGCCCAAGGCAAAACGAACTGGCTGGAAGCGATCTATTTGCTCGCGCATGGGAAATCCTTTCGGACACATCACCTCAAAGAAACCGTTAAGTTCGGCGAACGAGATGCGGTGGTCAAAGGAGTTGTGCGCACTGGTAATAATCTCGATCGTGAACTGCAAGTCAACCTCAACGGCACAACCAAGCAGACACTCGTCAACGGCAAGCGCGAGCCGATTTCGCGTTACGCCGCGCATCTTTATGCAGTTTGTTTTACTGCTGACGAGTTAGAAGTGATCCGTGGTGGACCCGAAGCTCGTCGCAACTTTCTCGATCGTGGCGCGATCTCACTTCACCCAGCGTACGCACAGACAATCGCCGACTACAACAAAGTCATCAAGCAAAAGAAACGCCTACTGCAACAGGCTGCCGAAGACCGTTTTAACCTCGACACGCTGACCAGTCTCGTTCAGCCATGGAATGAACAACTGATTAGTCTTGCGACGCAAATCCATCGCGCCCACATGCGTTATGTGGATCTTTTAAACGAAGCGCTCGAGCACAATCTGTTTCACGACGACATTTCGATTCGTTACGTTTCGTCGCTCGAGGGCAAGGGTGATCTGGCCAACTACCGGTCGCTCATCACCGCTCGACTGCAATTGAGAATGCCGGCTGAACTCTTTGCCGGCGCGTGTCTGATCGGTCCCCATCGTGACGAGCTTTTGGTACTTTTTGGCGGCCGCGACATACGCAGTTTTGGCAGCTCTGGACAGCAGCGTAGCGCATTGATAACACTTGATTTAGCGGCAATTTCCGTGTACTATTCGAAGCATCAGAATTACCCGATTTTCCTCATTGATGACGTGGACGCTGAACTCGACGGAAGCCGCATTAACCGCTTGCTGGAATACCTCGACGGACGCACTCAAACATTCATCACCACCTCAAAGAGAAGTCACTTTGAGCGGTTCGAAAACCGGGCGAATTTTTATGAGGTCAACAGCGGAGTTGCGACTGCGGAGCAGGGCATGAATGCAGTATCAGTGAGCGCGTAATGGGATCCGACAAGCACGACAAAAGAGGTACAGGTAAAGAAGAATTGGCTACACCAACATCAAAATTGAAGAACAAAAAAGAGACTTACGACGCTTCGACTATCGCCGTGCTGGAAGGCCGCGACGCGGTGCGCAAGCGGCCGGCGATGTACATTGGCTCGACGGGTGAACTCGGACTTCATCATCTGGTTTATGAAGTTGTCGATAATTCAATCGACGAAGCTCTGGCGGGATACTGCGATGCGGTGGAAGTAAGCATCCACCTAGACAACTCAATCACCGTTATAGACAACGGCCGCGGCATTCCCGTGGACCTAATGAAGAAAGAACGAAAGTCCGCTGCAGAAGTGGTGATGACGAAATTGCACGCCGGCGGCAAGTTCGACTCGAACGCTTACAAAGTTTCGGGCGGGCTGCATGGCGTTGGTGTGTCGTGCGTGAACTTCCTGGCCGAGGAACTGCATCTGGAAATCTGGCGCGACGGTCTGACGTATGAGCAGGATTATGAACGCGGGATTCCGGTCGCGAACCTCAAACAGACAGGCAAGACGCGAAAGCGTGGCACGAAGATCACTTTCAAACCTGATTCACAGATCTTCGACACAACGGAATTCAGTTTCGACAAACTGTCCGAGCGGCTGCGCGAAAAGGCGTTTCTCAACAAGGGTATTCGCATCACGATTAAAGACGAGCGCGAAGAGCCTGAGAAGTCACACGAGTTTTACTATCGCGGGGGCATTGCCGAATTCGTGAAGCACCTCAATAAGAACAAGACGGTGCTGCACGACAAACCGATCTATTTTGAAAAAATCGCCGACGCGCTTTCGATCGAAGTCGCGATCCAGTACAACGACGCCTACGACGAAAAAGTCTATTCGTTCGCGAACAACATCAACACCGTCGACGGCGGCACGCATCTTTCCGGATTTCGTTCTGCGTTCACGCGTACGATCAACGCATATGCGCAATCGTCGGGTCTCGCGAAAAACTTCAAAGGTTCCTTATCTGGTGACGACGTGCGCGAAGGCCTCGTCGCTGTCATCTCCGTCAAGCTCCCGCAACCACAGTTCGAAGGGCAGACGAAAGGCAAACTCAATTCTGACGTCAAAGGCGCCGTCGAATCGTTTTTGAACGACAGGCTCACTGATTTTCTTAACCAGAATCCGACGGTGGCCAGACGCATCGTCGGCAAGTCGCTAGATGCCGCGCGCGCCCGTGAAGCCGCGCGCAAGGCCCGTGAAATCGTCCGCAAAGGCGCATTGGGCTCAACGATGCTGCCGGGCAAACTGGCCGATTGTCAGG
>JBKPPE010000476.1:0-9237 GCA_046733375.1 Acidobacteriota bacterium
ACCTGGTTCATATCATCTCGGGTGCGATTGCCCTGTACTTCGGTTTCGCCGGATCGGCGAGCGGTGCTCGAACGTTCTGTCTCGTATTCGGAGCCGTTTATCTGCTGCTGGGCGTCGTCGGATTTGTCATGGGAGCGCCGGGAGTCTCTACCATCGCCGGCATGACCCATGAGGACCCTCGTTTGTGGAAGGTTTTGCCTGGAACGCTTGAGCTTGGTCAGATGGATCACATCGTCCACGTTCTGCTGGGAGTGGTCTTCCTGATTGGCGGGCTGCTGGGCAGAAAAGAAGCGTAAGATTATTCAGACCTTCGGAAATAATCGCCGCGGTCTCGGTTCAATATCCCGAGACCGCGGCGGAGTATTCATCTTATTTCGACGGTCACTCCGCCACGCGCCATGATTCCCGGCGCGCGGAAGCCATTCTCGAAATACTTCACGTCAAATAGATTATCTGCACCACCAAAGAACGTAAACGTCGCATGTTCTGACGTCTGACGTTTGTAGCTGACAAATAAATCACCCTTCGTGTAGCCGCGAAATCTCAGCTCCGCTGTCCGGAAGGGAAAATCGTTTTCGAAGATCGGCGCGATGTAACTGCCTGTGTGATTGAGGTCGAAACTGAAAACAATTGAGCGATAACGTTGATTGATCGTCAAACCAAGCAAGTGCTTCGGTATCACGTACTCGGGCTGCAGACCAAGACCAGCCACAAACCGATCGCTGTTCGTGAACGTGTATGACGCGCGCCAATCAGCCCCACGGATGGGCGCTGCTTCCACATAAGTCTCCAGACCGCGCGAGAAACCGCCGGGCCGATTTTCGTATCCGCTGAATCTTCCGACTCCCAATGGGTCGATCGCGAAAGACGAATTGAACGTGATCGAGCGCTGCAAGTGAGTGTAGAAATAGGTCGCGCCGAACCGCGCACGATCATGTGCGACCCGCTGATCAAATCCGGCATCAACACTGATCGATTCTTCCGCCCGCAATGTCGGATCGCCGAAACGAACGAAGCCTACTTGCGCGAAAGTGCCGGCGCCGAAGCGCTCGAAGAGCGCCGGCGCGCGGAAGCCATTGCCAATGTGGGCACGCAGCTTCGTCCCCGAAGCACGGATGAAGTAAGCAACGGAGCCGTCACCGGTCACAGAATTCTCGGGACTGATCGAATTTAGAAAGCCAGGCCGATCGGCGGCGTTAACTTTGAACCACTGGCCGCGAACGCCGAGCGAGATCTGCAAACGATCATCGAGCGCAAAAATCTGATCCTGTCCGAACAGCGCTACAGTGCGTTGTCGATCTTTCGTGTTGTTGAAAGCACTGAAGGACGGCGTGTTCGACTGAAAGATCGATTCGCGCTCGTATTCAAACCCGACCGTCGCGAGATTATGTCGGCCTAGTTGAAAATTGCCGCGCGCGTCAAGCGTGTCGGTGGCGCCGTTGTTTACCGCGACAAAAGCGAAGTCGCCAAACGGATAGAACTGCGCAAACTGAGGATCAACCTGTGGGCCGTTGTAATTCCGTCGCCGCGAACCAACGTGTTGAAAAGCCACGGAAAACGAGATGCCTTCCCTCATCTGCTGATTGAAACGTACCGATCCCACCAACAGACGATTGCGACGGCCTTCGTCTGGGTTGTTTAAATCGCCGTGAAAGGTATCGCCTTCGATCGCTTCCGGATACAGTCCCCGCGTGAAGGCGGCCGGCAGCGTGAATGGGCTGTCATTGACGCGCACATTCGAAGTCGTACCGTAAAAAGTTGCGCTCACTGTAGACGAGCGCGTCGGACTAATCTGCAAGCGGCCTGAACCCGCCGTATTTCCGTACTCGTCTTGACCATCGACGCCATGCCGCACATCCTGACGCGACAAACCGAAGCTGAAGCCAGCGCGACTGCCAATCCCACCTGACCCCTTCAACGTTTCACGAAATGAAGCGAGGCTCCCGCCGTCGAATCCGAACTCAAAGTGTCGATCACCGGCGGGAGTCGCGGAGACCATGTTGATGACGCCGCCGATCGCGTTCGTGCCGTAAATGGATGACCCAGACCCGCGCAATACTTCCACGCGATCGAGGTCAGCCGGTACTAGATCGGCAAATAACGGCCGGGCCGAGCCATTGATGTCCGCTGCATCGCGTACGCGCAAACCGTCGAGCAATACGGCTGTGTCGAACGGCCTCTGGCCGCGCAAGCGCACGCTTGTCAAAGCGCCGGGCGAACCTTGCTGCTGCACGCGCACGCCGGGAACACCACGCAAACTCTCGCTGACACTGATTTCGCGCTTTGTCTCGATCGTCTGATGGTCGATGACGGTAACCGCCTTCGATGTTTCGTCGACTCGTTGTGTCGTGCCGCTCGGTGTGACTGTGACTGTCTCGTTCACAGCCGCGACTAACATCGTCACGTCTTTCGTCAGCGATTGGCCACGCGCAACAGTGACGGGCAGTGTGACAGACGCAAAGCCTGATGCCTTTATCTCAAGCACGTAATCACCGGGCAGGACGTTGCCGAACATGAAATTGCCGTCGGCATTTGTCGCCGCCACGACCGTCACGCCGCTACGCGGGATCAGACGAACCTCGGCGCCGGTGAGGTTCGCATTCCGCTCGTCGGTTACGTGACCGCGAATGGATGTTGTCGTTTGGGCGATTGCGAGCGGCGAAGCGAGCACCAAAATCCCCACTAAAGCAAAACCGCGAAGCGGTTTGGCCACAAAGCCCAGCGTTGCCGCGAAGCGGCTACGCTGGGTAACTGGCAAAATGAGATTTGCCGCAACCCCATCGGGGTTGCGAATAGATCTGACCCGTGTTCCCAGGGTTGTGGACAATAACCACTTATCGATAAGCTTTTTTTCCAAACTCTTCATCGTCTACTCCTCATCGTTCATCGAATGCTCGACCCACCTGCTCACGCAGGTGGTACTGACCTCATTTCGTGAACTGGCGTGACGCGCGGTGCCCCTGAAACCGGGTGCGCATCCACCAACACCTGCAGATCAAAAACATCTCTCAGCAACTTTTCAGTAAGCACCTCGCGCGGAGTTCCGAAGGCAACGCTTCTGCCGTTTTTCAAAAGCATCACCTCGTCTGAGAACTCGGCGGCAAGATTCACATCATGCGTCACAACGATCGCAGCACTCTCACTCGTGTCACATCGCGATCGAATCAGACGCAGCATCGTCGCCTGGTGCGCGAGATCAAGATTCGCGGTCGGCTCATCCAGCAGGAAAATCTTCGCTTCAGTCGCGAGCGCCCGGGCGAGAACTGCCCGTTGACGCTCGCCACCCGACAACTCATTCATGAAACGCGACTCGAAACCATCTAGTTGGGTTTCGCGAATCGCGTCCTGCGCAAGTTCGATATCGCGATCGCTTTCCCAGCCCCACGCCGTGACGTTCGCCCACGCGTAGCGACCGCCGAGCACAAACTCGAAAACGGTCACGGGAAATCGCAGGTCAGCTTCCTGCGCAACCACGGCAATATGCCGGGCGATGACGCGCCGTGCGTAAGCATTCAATGCTGTTCCCTCGAGCAAGACATCGCCGGTCGCCGGTGTCACGCTGCCGTTCAGTGCGCGTAGCATCGTTGATTTTCCTGCGCCGTTCGCCCCGAGGATCGAGATAATTTTCCCGGGCTCAACGAGCAGCGAAACATCGTGCACCGCAGTTCGTGCGCCGTAGTTGACCGAGATGTTGCGAGCTTCGAGCATGAATACATCTTTCTGGTTTAGGGTGACGCACTCCATCGGTTGGCGGTATCGCGCGGCATCACGTCCGCATAAACAAAACCTTCGCGCTCAGTGATCTCGCCGACCTCAATCTCGACCGGCTTTCTGAACATCGGGCCATCAAAAGCGAAGGTATGAAATTCCCCTCGTTCGCCACATGGATCGATGCCTCCGGGAAGTGCCGATAAGAACGCTTCATTGAACTCACGTCCGGCAAAACTGGCCGGCAGCAGTTTAGGATCGACGCAGGTTACGACCGCCCGCACGCCGCTTGAGATCATTTCGTTCGCGAGTCTGTCCGTGGGCATCAGCCAAAGTGGAAACAGTGGAGTTATTCCGCTACTGGACAATTTTGCTTCTCGATGCTCTCGAACGTCGGTGAGAAAAAGATCGCCGAAGGCCATGTGCTGGATGTCTCGCAGCTTGGCTTCCGCAATAAATGCTCCCATCGCCGATTCGTATTGATCATTCGTGCAAGGTTGCGGAAGCTCGATGACGTGCAGCGGCACGCCGACGGCTTCAGCCTGACGTTGTAGCAGCTCCAGCCGCACGGAATGGATCGAAATGCGTTGATAGAGTTGATTAACCGTCGTTACGAGTCCGACTATTTCCAGATTAGACCGTTGGCGCAAGACATGCAGCGCCCAGGTGCTATCTTTGCCGCTGCTCCAACTCAATAGAGTTTTCTTCTTCAAGTTAGCGTCCTTTTCGCAGCAAATAGACGAACAACGGCGCACCAATCAGGGCCGTGATTGCGCCGACGGGAAGTTCGCGCGGCGCGATGACCGTCCGCGCCAAGGTGTCAGCGACGATTACAAACGTTGCGCCGGCCAGCGCCGCCGCGGGAATCACCAGACGGTTGTCACTGCCAAACGACAAACGCACAAGATGCGGCACGACCAGTCCGACGTAACCGACTGACCCGCTGGATGCGACCGACGCTCCGACCAATAGACTGGCGGCAGCAAAAACGATGACGCGGACGCGTCCAACTTCCACTCCAAGATCGAAAGCGTCGCGTTCACCCAGCATCATCAAATTCAAAGCGCGCGCATTCATGACGAGCGCAATCACCCCAACCACCGCCGCCACGAATGCGACGGTCAACAGACTCGATGTCGTGCCGGAAAGATCGCCGAGCAGCCAAAACGTGAACGAACGAATTCGCGTCGCGTCCATCACGGTTGTGATGAAAACGATCGCCGAAGACAGAAATGTCGTGACAATCACGCCCGCGAGGATCAAGCGCTCAGGCGTTGCACCGGCGCGTCCGCGCGCCAGCCGATATACCAGAAAAGTTGCCGCGATTGCGCCGCCGAATGCCAACACCGGCCGGCTCCATTCGTGCGTGCCAAAGAACACTAGCGCGGCCATCGTGCCCACGGCCGCGCCGTTCGAAACTCCCAGTAAATACGGTTCAGCCAAAGGGTTTCGCAGCAGCGCCTGATACGCCGCGCCAGCCGCAGCCAGACACGTTCCGACCGCAGCGGCGAGCAAGATGCGCGGCACGCGAATATCGAAAAGAATTGCGCGTTCTTCTGACGAAAGATTGCAATTCGCCCTTCCGGTGAGCGCGCACAACGCCCCGCTAAACGACAGTCTTTGTGCGCCGATCGCGGAGGCCATCAGAAAAGCCATCACGAGCATGAGAAACAGCCCGGCACAGACCAAAAGCGTCTTGACCAAATTCGTTCTGCTGTGTCTCGCTTCGGTCATTCGTTATTTAAACGTGTCCGGGTGCAGCGCCTTCGCCAACTGCTCGAGCCCATCGACGAGCCGTGGCCCGGGACGCGAAAGTAAATCGTCATTGATTTTGTAAACCCGGCGGTCGCGCACTGCCGGTGAATTCTTGAGCGCCGGCGCAACGTTCGCGTTCGCGTTTCCCATCGATCCCCCGGTGGGCAGAATGATCGCGTCGGGCTTTGACGCGAGTGCCGCTTCATCACTAAAACGCGGAAATGCCGTTGGCACGCCCGCGGTAACTGACATCCCACCCGCGCGTTTGATCAAGTCAGTTAGGTAGGCATCCCGACCAATGGTGTAAAGCGGCTCGTCGGAGACTTGGTAAAAAACTCGCACGGGCTCCAGCGAGGCGGTCGCAGTTTCAACCGCGTGCGCGCGCTCGCGTAGATCGTTGAGCAAGTTTGCCGCGACCCCGCCCGTGCCAAACAGTTCTCCCAGCTTTTCGATTGAAGCAAAGACTTGGTCGAGACTCTGCGGGTTCGTCACGTAAACGGCGATCTTTTGCTCGTCCAGTTGTTGCGTGAAGTTTTCGAGTTGCGAAGCGGTCGAGACAAGAACCACTTGCGGTTTCAGCGCGATGATTCGCTCGACGCTGGGATGAAGCGTGTCACCAACTTCCGTTACGGACTTTGCTTGGGGCGGATAATCACAGTAGCTGGTGCGGCCCACGAGACGATCGCCGGCACCAACCGCATAGACGATCTCCGTCAAATTAGGCGCCAGCGAAACGATGCGATCGATCTTGACTGGTAGAGTTACGTGACGGCCGGCTTCGTCGGTGACTTCGTGGTTTGTCGTCGTCGTTTGTGTGGGTTGTGGCCGCGAACACGAGAAGAAAAAGGCGGCTGCAATTGCAACGACAAAAATTGGGAGTGCGGCGACTCGTCGCCGCTTTCGAAAGCGCTGACAAGTCAGCGCACTCCAAAAATTGCTCTTAAAAATCAAAAATCCCGTCACCTTCTGCCGCGCGAAGACGACAGGTGGCGACGGGATCTCTGGAAAGATTCCCGGAGCGGCCTGAACACCTTTCGCGGGCATTCATAAGCTGCGAACGTTCAGGCAGGTCTCCTGGCTTTGCATCGCTTCAGACTGGCGACGCTTCACAGTGGCGCGACCGCGCGGGATTCACACCCGCTTCCCTATTCTCCTCGCTTTTATGCGAGGCACCTGAACGCATTATCAAAAATCTCGAACGCCGCGGACGATAGCATCGCCTGCGCGCCGGTGTCAACGCAACCGTAACGAGAGTACTGGTTCAGTTTGAAGGAGTGGCATGGGCGTCCCGCCCGTGAATCACGCGAGGATGCGCGTGCCACCGCAAACTGAACCAGTACCGTAACGAGGTAGGGTCCTAAGTTCAGTTGACTCGGCGTTCCTCTGCGGAAAACCTCCGAGTCCTCTGCGGTTTCTGCTTTTGTTTTGAACTTAACCGCAGAGGAGGAAACCGAGGACTCCGCGGAGGACGCAGAGGAAAATTAATTTAGGACACAGCCGTAACGAGGGCGCCTTTGCCTGTGTCGCTCGCGTCAAGTAACATCTGCTCAACAACTCGCTCATGATCAAAACCGTCGAATGGACCAAAGAAGGCATCAGCATGCTCGATCAGCGGCTGCTGCCTACCGAAGAGAAGTACCTGATGCTTTATTCGTATGAAGAGGTCGCGGACGCCATCAAGAAGATGGTGGTGCGCGGCGCGCCGGCGATTGGCATCGCGGCGGCGATGGGCCTGGCGCTGGGCGCAAATCAATCCGTGAGCACGTCGCTGCCGGATCTCGAATTCGATTTTAAGTACATGTGTGACGTGATGGCCGCGACTCGGCCCACCGCCGTCAACTTGTTTTGGGCGATTGAGCGGATGCGCGGCGTATTCCAAAAGGCGAAAGCCGAAGGCATTCGCGATATCGACGTGATAAAGCAGCGTCTCATCAGTGAAGCGCTGGCGATTTATCAGGAAGACATCGATTCGAATCGCGCGATTGGGCGGCATGGCGCGGATTTGATTAATGACGGAGCGACGGTTCTGACGCATTGCAACGCGGGCGCCTTGGCGACGGCCGGCGATTATGGAACCGCGCTCGGCGTAATTCGTGGAGCCGTCGACGCGGGCAAGCGCGTCGCAGTTATCGCTGATGAAACGCGGCCGTTTCTTCAAGGGGCGCGCCTCACTGCGTGGGAATTGAGCAAAGACAACATCCCCGTTACGGTAATTACGGACAGCATGGCCGGCCACGTGATGAAGCAAGGCAAAGTCGATTGCGTCGTTGTCGGGGCTGATCGCATCGCGGCGAACGGCGACGCGGCGAACAAAATTGGCACTTATATGGTTGCCGTACTTGCGAAGCAACACAGCATTCCGTTTTATGTCGCGGCGCCCTTCTCGACCGTCGATCTCTCGACAGCAACGGGCGAAGACATTCCGATTGAAGAACGCGATGCGAAAGAAGTGACGCATGTGCGTGACCAGCAAATGACTCCCGAAGGTGTCGATGTGCACAACTTCGCTTTCGACGTCACCCCGAATGATTTGATCGCCGCGATCATCACCGATCGCGGAGTCGCTCGCGCCCCGTACACTGAAAGCCTCCGCACTCTGGCCAACGCGCGTTCCGCTAGCGCACCATAACGCAGGAGGCGCTCTTATCAATCCACAGCTCAACCAAATGAAGCTTTCGCTGCCGCCGGATTTGATGAAGGCGGTGGAAGCCGCGCTCGATGATTGGCAAGAGAATCGAAAGGTCGAGCGGCTTTGGGCGCGCGACTCTGCGCTGTGGACTGGCAAAGATGAAGACAAGTGGCTTGGTTGGCTCGACATCGTTGACGAGCAACGCAAGACAAATCGGCGCTTCACGAACTTCGCCGCGGAGGTTCGCGATGTTGGATTCACGCACGTGCTTCTTCTCGGCATGGGTGGATCGAGTCTGTGTCCGGAAGTGCTGGTGAAATCATTCGGACATATCGATGGTTTTCCGGCGCTGCACGTCCTCGATTCCACCGACCCGCAACAAATCAAAGCCACTGACGAAAAGATTGATATCGCTAAGACTCTCTTCTGTGTTTCCAGTAAGTCCGGAACGACACTCGAACCAAACATCTTCAAGCAATATTTTTTCGCGCGCGCAAAAGAAGTTGTAAGTGCGGAGAACGCCGGCAGTCATTTTATCGCGATCACCGATCCGGGTTCGAAACTCCGCCAGGAAGCCGAAGAAGATCATTTCAGAAAAATCTTTCTCGGTGTGCCGAGCATTGGCGGACGCTATTCAGCACTTTCGGATTTTGGCATGGCGCCGGCGGCAGCAATGGGAATCGACGTGACGAGGTTTCTCGGTTCTGCTAACGAGATGGTGCGTGCATGCGGCGCAGCCGTTTCGGCTAAGAACAATCCGGGAACAATCCTTGGGGCGATTCTCGGAAGCGCGCACCAGCAAGGACGTGACAAAATCACGATCATTGCCTCGCCGGCAATTTGCGATCTCGGCGCATGGCTCGAACAATTGATTGCCGAATCCACGGGCAAAAATGGTAAAGGCATTATCCCCGTCGATCGCGAAGCGCTTGGCGCGCCAGAGGTCTACGGTCAAGATCGCGTGTTCGCCTATCTGCGTTTGAGCAATGCGCCCGACGTTCAGCAAGACGCAGCGGTCGCCGCACTCGCAAAGGCCGGGCAACCGATCATTACCATTGCTGTCGACGACGTTTACAACCTCGGCCGGGAATTTTTCCGTTGGGAATTTGCGACAGCCGTTGCCGGATCCATCATCGGCATCAATC
>JBKPPE010000477.1:0-5802 GCA_046733375.1 Acidobacteriota bacterium
CTGAAGATTCCCGTGCTCTTTGGTTTCGATGTAATTCACGGCTATCGAACGATCTTTCCAGTCCCGCTGGGCGAAGCCAGCAGTTGGGATCCCGCGGTGGCTGAGCGTTCGGCCAGTATTGCGGCGACGGAAGCGCGCGCGGCGGGCGTACATTGGACTTTTGCGCCGATGGTTGATATCGCGCGCGATGCTCGCTGGGGACGCATCGTCGAAGGATCGGGTGAAGATCCTTACCTTGGCGCGGCGCTGGCGCGGGCGCGTGTACGTGGATTCCAGGGACGCGACTTCAGCTCTCCCGACAAAGTGATGGCTTGCGCGAAGCACTGGGTCGCATACGGAGCCGCGGAAGCAGGTCGCGATTACAACACGACAGACATGTCGGAACGAACGTTGCGCGAGATTTACTTTCCGCCGTTCAAAGCTGCCGTCGATGAAGGCGTCGGCACGTTCATGAGCGCATTCAACGATCTAAACGGTGTTCCGGCATCCGCTAATCCCTTCACGCTGACGACAGTGCTGCGTGGCGAATGGAAGTTTGACGGCTTTGTCGTCAGCGATTACACGGCGGTCCTGGAACTGCTGCAACACGGGGTGGCGGCCAACGAAGCGGACGCCGCGCAACTTGCGCTGAATGCAGGCGTCGACATGGAAATGGTCAGCCGCCTTTACAATCAGCACGGCGGCGAGTTGTTGCGAAGCGGCAAACTTTCGCAGGCGACTATCGATGAAGCCGTACGGCGCATTCTACGGATGAAGTTTCGGCTCGGTTTATTTGCGCATCCTTACGCCGACGAAGCGCGTGAGCGAGCGGTAATGCTGAGCCAGGCGAATGTCTCCGCAGCCAGAGAAATCGCAGCACGCTCAATCGTGCTGCTGAAGAATGAGCAGGCGACGTTGCCGCTGCAAAAGAACCTGAAATCAATCGCCGTGATTGGCCCACTCGCGGACGATCAAGCTGACATGCTCGGTTCGTGGAGTGGGGATGGGAACGCCGCCGAAGCAGTTACCCTGTTGTCAGGGATAAAGCAGAAAGTTTCGCCTGAGACAAAAATCGTTTACGCCAAAGGCGTCGAAATCGAAGGTGATTCAACGCAGGGATTCGACGAAGCTGTTCGTGCAGCACGGGACGCTGATGCGGTGATCGTCGCAGTTGGTGAATCCGCTGCCATGAGTGGCGAAGCATCATCGCGCAGCTCGCTTGATTTACCCGGCCGTCAACTCGATTTGGTCAAAGCTCTTCAGGGCACAGGCAAGCGCGTCATCGTCGTACTGATGAACGGCCGTCCGCTGACGATTAATTGGATTGCCGAGAACTCGCCGGCCATTCTGGAAACATGGTTCGCCGGAACGCAAGCCGGCAATGCAATCGCGGATGTGCTGTTTGGCGATGTGAACCCGGGCGGAAAGTTGCCGGTGACATTCCCGCGAAGTGTTGGTCAGGAGCCGCTCTACTACAACCACATGAATACTGGCCGCCCGTCCGATGCGAATAACAAGTACACTTCAAAGTATCTCGACATCCCGTGGACGCCGCTTTATCCGTTTGGATTTGGACTTAGTTACACGCAGTTTCGTCTCTCAAACTTGCAACTGAGTGCGCCGCGCATTCGTGCGGATGGCCGTGTCACTGTCAGCGCAGACGTTGAGAACGTGGGCGCGCGCGCCGGTGATGAGGTCGTCCAGCTTTACATCCATGACCTCGCCGCAAGTGTTACTCGGCCGGTGCGTGAGTTGAAAGGTTTTCAGCGCGTGACGTTGCGCCCCGGAGAGAAGCGCCGGCTCGAATTCACGCTCGGTCCGGAGCAACTGGGTTTCTACAACCGCGAGATGCGTTTCGTGGTCGAGCCCGGCGAATTCAAGGTAATGATTGGTACCAGTTCAGCAGATCCTCATGAGCTGGTTGCGAGTTTCGAAGTTCAGAAATAAGTTCTAACTCGGTGTCTCTGTGCTTACTCTGTGACTCGGTGGTGAAAATCGTTAAGCAAAACCCCACCACAGAGCCACAGAGAATTCACAGAGACACAGAGAAATGAAAGCAAGCATACGACCAACAATTTCCGTTTTCGCCCGGCGCCGTTTCTATCGCGGCCGCTTCGTTTCTTGCGCAATCGTTTTCTCGATTCTTGTCGTTGCGCTTCAACTGCCCAGTGACGTCGGTGCGGCGCAACAGCGTCACTTCTCTGCACGCGACGAAACGTTTCTCGAAGATCTCGAGCGTCGTTCATTTCAATATTTTTGGGATCAAGCGAGTCCGGTCACAGGTCTGGTACTTGATCGTGCGCAGACTGATGGGAGTCCCGCTGACGAAGATCATCGCTACATCGCGAGCATTGCGGCAACCGGATTTGGTTTGACCGCCATTTGTATCGCCAGCGAGCACGGTTGGATTAAGCGGGCCACCGGACGTGAGCGGGTTCGCGCGACGTTGCGATTCTTTGCCGACCGCGCGTTACAGGAACACGGCTGGTTTTATCATTGGCTGGACGTGAATACCGGCGAACGCAGATGGCGCAGCGAAGTTTCTTCAATCGATAGCGCCCTCTTGGTCGCCGGAGCGCTAACCGCGCGACAATACTTTGGTGAAGATTCCGAAATCAGAGAACTCGCGACAAGAATCTACGAACGAATCGATTTTCCCTGGATGCTGAACGGGCATCCGACGCTCTTGTCGATGGGATGGCATCCTGAGAGTGGTTTCATCAAGGCGCGCTGGGACGATTACAGCGAACATCCAATACTTTATTTACTTGCCATTGGCTCGCCCACACATCCCATTACACCGGAAGCGTGGTACGCCTGGAGGCGCAATTGGAACGAGTACGCAGGTTATCGTTACCTTGGCAAGACACCGCTATTCACCTATCAATACTCACACGCGTGGGTCGATTTTCGAGCACGCCGCGAAGCGAAAGGGGAACATATCGACTACTTCGAAAACTCGGTTAAAGCCACGTTAGCGCATCGACGTTTTTGCATTGATTTAGCCGGCGAGTTTCCCGGCTACGGACCGAACGTCTGGGGCATTAGCGCGTCTGACAGCGCAAAGGGTTACGTTGCGTGGGGCGGTCCGCCACGCGATCCAGCGATCGACGGAACCGTTGTACCTTATGCGGCCGCGGGTTCGTTGATGTTTGTGCCTCATTTAGCGATCGCTACGCTGAGAACCATGCGCGCAAAATATCCGCGCAGCTATGGGAAGTACGCCTTCGCTGATGCTTTCAATCCGAACACCAGCTGGGTGAATCGCGATGTCATTGGAATTGATCTCGGCATTACTTTGTTGAGTGCTGAGAACGCGGACACCGGCAATGTGTGGCGTTGGTTCATGCGCAACCTCGAGGTCAGGAGAGCTTTGGATCTCGCGCTACTCAAGAACAAACAATCGAGGGCGCGAACGCCTTTGCGAAAAGCTGCGTGAGCAAGAATAAGTTTCCTCTGCATGGTTACGTTGGCGGCGCGATCATTGCCGCAGCGGAGGTGTTGTTGTTTGCCGGCAACCAGTTCGTCGGCCACTGGTTCACACCGATTGTTTGGACCGGCTACATTCTTTTCGTCGATGCATTGGTTCACAAAATTCAGGGGCGATCGCTACTGGTGAACGATCGGCTGGAGTTTCTCGTGCTGGCGCTGATTTCGATCGCCGGCTGGTGGCTATGTGAGTTCTATAACGAGCCCCGATTTTGGAAGTCGAATCTCGAACTATGGTGGCATTATCACAATCTCGAGCCCAATCCCTATCTAAGGCGATTCGGTTACGATTGGGCGTTCGCGACGATTTTTCCGTTGCAGTTCTTAACCGCGGAGTTATTTCGACTTACACTTTTCAAACGATTTGCGAACCGTCGCACCGTCAGGATAAACCAGCGGCCGCTGCTAATTGTTTTCGCGATCATCGGCGCCGCGGCTGTAGTTTGGCCGCTGATTGTTCCTTCGGTCTGGCTGGCGCCAGTGATCTGGCTTTCATTCGTTTTGCTGCTCGATCCGCTGAATGCTCTACGCGGCTGGCCTTCGATTACCGGCGACTTGGCCCGCGGCGATTGGCGACGATTGTTGTCGTTGCTGGCGGCTGGCTTGGTCTGCGGTTTCCTTTGGGAATTCTTCAATTATTGGGCGCTGTCGAAATGGACGTACACCGTCCCTTACTTCGGCAACATCAAGATTTTTGAAATGCCGGTGCTCGGTTTTCTCGGCTTCCCACCGTTTGCAATCGAGTGCTGGGCGATGTACATCTTTGTGCGCTCGCTGCTAAGTTCACGAGCGCAAACCGCGAACGCCGAAATCTTTTTGAGTTCCAACGCGTGACAACCGGCAAGATCAAGATGTGGATCAAGCGCCTCGGTTTCTGGGGCTTCCTGTTTTTTCTGATAAAGGGTCTGCTGTGGCTGATCGTCCCAGCAGTAGTCGCCTTTCTCGCTCTCGATTGATATCTGTCAACAGATGCAGCGTCGAAGTCCCAGCCGAATTGCGTTTGCTTCGCTCACTCTTACGCTTCTCTTACCGGCATTGATGAGACCTGAAATGTCATCTTCACAAAAAGAGCAACGGGCGCGCGCCCGCGACGTGGGAGTTGTCGTGGGCGTATTGCCGACTGGTCAATTCAACGGGATCACCGATGTGCCCGGCGTGATGATCGGGCATTCGACCATCGTGCGCGATGCGAACATCCGCACCGGCGTCACGGCGATTCTTCCGCACGGCGGCAACCTGTTTCGCGAAAAAGTCCCCGGCGCGGTGTTCATTGGGAATGCGTTTGGAAAATTGGCCGGCTCGACACAGGTGAATGAGCTCGGCGAAATCGAAACTCCGATCATGTTGACGTCGACTCTTAATGTCCCGCGGGTGGCGGACGCGACGATCGACTACATGCTCGCGCTGCCCGGCAACGAAGACGTGCAATCCATCAACCCGCTGGTTGGCGAAACTAACGATGGCTTCCTCAACGATATTCGCGGTCGACACGTCGGACGTGATTCAGTCTTTGAGGCGATCAAGAACGCGCGCGGTGGCCCGGTTGAAGAGGGAGCGATTGGGGCCGGCACGGGTACCGTTGCGTTCGGGTGGAAAGGCGGCATCGGCACGGCGTCGCGCAAGCTGCCGCAGAACCTGGGCGGCTACACGGTGGGCGTGTTGGTTCAGACGAATTTCGGCGGAATTTTGACGATAAATGGCGCTCCGGTTGGCCGCGAACTAGGCAAGTATTACTTGAAGGAACAGTTGGAAAAAGCGGCTACAGCCAACCAGCAGACGCCGGATGGGGCCGATGGCTCCATCATTATCGTCATCGCGACCGATGCACCGATTGATCATCGAAATCTGAATCGATTAGCCGCGCGCTCGATGTTGGGGCTGGCGCGTACGGGTGCTTCAGGGTCGAATGGAAGCGGTGACTACGCGATTGCGTTTTCCACTGCGTCGGAACTTCGCGTTCGCAACCTTCCGAACGAGCGCACCAAAGCGAGCGCCGCGCTGTTATCAAACGAAGCGATGTCGCCGCTGTTCCTCGCAGTGATCGAAGCCACTGAAGAAGCCATCTACAACTCACTCTTTCGCGCCACCACGACCACCGGCCGCGGACACACTGTCGAAGCGCTACCAATCGATCGCACGCTCGAGATTCTGCGAAAGTACAACGCGCTGAACTCTCACTGACTGTCTCGCAACAACGTTTCATTCACACCTCGCTTCAGCGAGGTGACTCGCGGCTTACCTGAAAACTCAAAACGTGGTTAAGGACTTCGCTAATCACCTCGCTGAAGCGAGGTGTGAACAAGATTCGTTGACACTCAATCACCGACTCTCTAG
>JBKPPE010000478.1:0-3918 GCA_046733375.1 Acidobacteriota bacterium
GGTCACCTTGAACCGGCGGCTGGCGCCGGGCGTCTATGACACGATTCTTATTTTTAGCTCGACTGTCCCGCATGAGGTCGCCGGTTTCGCCGGCGGCGCAAAGTATCTCTTTCCCGGCGTCGCCGGACCCGATCTCACACACGCTACGCACTGGCTGGGCGCGTTGGCGAGTATCGAGAACGTCATCGGCCGGATCGAAACGCCGACGCGTCATATGATCGAAGCGGCGGCGGATTTCGTTGCACCGGAGATCATCACTTTAAATTCTGTCGTTACCCGAGATGATCACAATCGTCTGCGCACGCATGCGTTTTTCGCCGGCAACTTCCGCGAAGCGTTTCGCCGCGCTGCTGAGGTCAGTCGCCAGGTCCACATTAGATACACCGGCCGCAAATACAAACGAGTTGTCGCTTTGCTTGACGAGCATTACGACGAGCTTTGGGTAGGCGGCAAGGCCAGCTACAAACTTGGCGGGATAATCGAAGAAGGCGGCGAGCTGGTCATCTACGCCCCTCACCTGCGAACGATTTCAGAAACCCATGGCCGCCTAATTGAAAAGTACGGTTACGCTCCGCTCGATCGCGTCCGTGAGATGGTGGCTTTGTCGTCTGAGCTGCAAAACAATTTGGCGGTGGCGGCGCATCTCGCGCATGTGTCCTACGCGGGACAACGTGACGAAGCCGGCCGTGTGATCCCCCGCTATCGGATCACGTTGGCTTCAGCCGTCGATGAAGAAACTTGTCGCCGCGTGAATTTGGGCTTCATGGATCATCGTGAGTTTCACCGCGAGGATTATGAGAATGCTCCGGACACGCTGGTTGTCGAGCGCGCGGGACGGGATCTTTATTTGGTCCAGCAGCTGTCAGAACCGGAAGCGGTAGCGACCGATCAGGACCGGCGATAACAAATAACCGGTAAAGTCCTAGATTAATTTTTTCTGCGTCCTCCGCGAAGTCCTCGGTTTGTTCTTCTGCGGTTAAGTTCAAAACAAAGGCAGAAACCGCAGAGGATTCGGAGGTTTTCGCAGAGGAACGCCGAGTCAACTGAACTTAGGACACTACCAAATAACGAAACTTCTTGATCCGGTGGCTACCGCTCTCGGTTCACACGACTTATTCACCTTCCCATCCACCCGCCATCCACCACCAGCACATGTCCATTTACATAATCGCTCGCTGATGAGGCGAGGAACACGGCCGCGCCGGCGAGATCCGATGGCTCGCCCCAACGAGCAGCGGGAATGCGGTCCAGAATCTGCCGGTTCCGAGTCTCGTCAGCCTGCAAGGCCTTTGTGTTGTCGGTACGCATATAGCCCGGCGCAATCGCATTAACGTTGATTCCCTTCCCGGCCCATTCATTCGCCAGAGCCTTTGTCAGTTGCGCGTCGCCGCCCTTTGCCGCAGCGTAAGCCGGCACCGTAATGCCGCCCTGGAAAGAAAGCAGAGATGCGATGTTGATGATCTTGCCGCGCCCTTGCGCGATCATTTGCCGACCGGCGAGCTGCGAAAGGCGAAAGACGGCTGACAGATTCACTTCGATCACTGTCGCCCAATCTTCTTCCGAGTAGTCAGCGGCCGGTGCCCTTCGAATGGTTCCGGCGTTGTTGACGAGAATGTCCAGACGGCCGAACTGCTGCCTCGTGGCTTCAACCAACTCCTTTGCGGTTTCTTTCCGCGCGAGATCACCGGTCACCGAAAAAGCCCTCTGACCCGCGCGTTCAATGGTCTTGCAGGTCGCTTCCGAAGAACGCGTGTTGCCGTGACAAGCAACGGCGGCGCCGGCTTCTGCCAGCGCGATCGCGATTGCCTGCCCCAAGCCGGCCGACGCACCGGTGACGAGCGCCACTCGCCCATCAAGCTTGAATTGATCGAGAATCATCCGACGGCGAGTTAGTCACGAAGTAGAATTAAGCGCCGCTTTATCCAGTCGCACCGGCTCAAGCTTGGGCACGAGCAATTGAATAATTGCCAGCGCAACCAGATATGCGCTGCCCGCGATGATAAAGATGGGAACGTAGCTGCCCGTCGATTGCAGAATGTAGCCGACCGTTTTCGAGATCAACATGCCGCCAATGGCTCCGGCCATGCCGCCAATACCGACGACGGAGCCAACCGCCTGCCGCGGAAACATGTCTGAGGTGGTCGTAAAGATATTCGCCGACCAACCCTGGTGCGCACCGGCAGCGATACCGACCAGCACCACCGCAATCCAAACGTTCGAGGCCTTCGCCGCAAACACGACCGGTACCACGGCCAGCGCGCAAATCAACATCGCGGTCTTGCGCGCGCGATTAACGCTGAACCCGCGCTTGATCATCGAAGACGACAGCCAGCCACCGGCCACGCTCCCCGCATCGGCGATTAAGTAAACAATCACAAGCGGCAGGCCGACGCTTTTCAGATCGATGCCGTAACTCTTCTTCAGGAAGTCCGGCAGCCAGAAGAGATAGATCCACCAGATAGGATCGGTCATGAATTTCCCAATCGCGAACGCCCAGGTTTGTCTATATGGCAGTAAGCGCCGCCACGGGACTTTCACCAACGATTCGGCCGGATCGCTCCGAATGTAATCGCGTTCGGAAGGCGACAAGCGGCTGTGTTCTTCCGGCCTCTGATACATCGTCAGCCACAGCACGAGCCAAACAAATCCAGTGAGTCCGGTAACGACAAAAGTCCAGCGCCAACCATAGGTCAGGGTGAGCCAGGGCACCGTCACCGCCGCCACCAAGACCCCGACATTCGTGCCGGCGTTGAAGATACCAGTCGCCAGCGCCCGCTCCTTCTTCGGAAACCATTCCGCGACTGTCTTGATACATGCAGGGAAGTTGCCGGCCTCGCCCAAACCCAGCGCGAAGCGGGCGACGGCAAAACCGCCTACAGAGCTGACCAGCGCGTGTCCCATCGCAGCCAGGCTCCAAATTAGAACTGAAAGCGAAAATCCCCTGCGCGTGCCGAGCCAATCCATCACCCGCCCGGCAATCAACAATCCGATGGCGTAGGCGGTCTGGAACGCAAAGACTACCCATGCATAGCCGTTTTCGTCCCAGATGCGCGCCTGCTGCAAAGTGTCTTTGAGCGTGGCGATCACCTGCCGATCCAGGTAATTGATCGTTGCCGCAAAGAACAACAACGCGCAGATAGTCCAGCGAAAATTTCCGACGCGCGTACCCGCGTGCGCGGCAGCATCTACTGCGCCCAGCACACTCGCACCCGCGGATTGCGGCGGCGACACGTCAGACTGGGACTTGGGCGACGCAGTGGCTTCTACAGCCTCGCTGATTTGATCCATTAAGACTCCTTTTGGAGCGCGACCCGTGAATGACCGAGTCACATTACGGTTTCTTCTTCAGTGGTTCGGCGTAAATCTTGATGAGAATCATCGTGAAGTCTTTGTTCTCGGTGCTTCGTTGATGCGGAGTGCCGCGCGGGACAATCACCAAATCGCCTTTCTTGATCTCGACCGTCTTGCCATCGATGATCCGCGGGCTGCGCCACTCGCCCGGATCGGTTTCTTTGGGAGTATCCAATTTCCCGCCGAGAACCAATGTAGCCGATCCGTCGAGCACGTAGTAGACGTCGTCGGAAGCATCATGTAATTCCGCGGCGGCGCCCACCTTGTTTTTTTCGTGTTGCACAGCCACGCGCAGTTGCATTCCACCGCTGTCGATCAACTCAGAAGTTTTGTTGTCCGGCTGAAGCGTTTTCTGTAAGTCGTCGAGCGACTGCGAGGTCATGACCACGAATGGTCGAGCAGCTTCACTCGGTTTGCGCTCCGCGGGGGCACTAAACGCCAGAACCAAGATAAAGAGACCAACTACCGCGAAGCGGTTACATAACAAAGCCCAGGGTTGCCGCGCTTCGCGGCTACCCTGGGAACTAAGAAAGATCGATTCCAACCCCAACGGGGTTGGGCTAATGC
>JBKPPE010000479.1:0-3388 GCA_046733375.1 Acidobacteriota bacterium
ACGTACGGTAGTTCGAGCGCCAGGACAATCGCGCGCTCCCAATCGTCTGGTGAAGATTCCCAGCCGAGGAAAACACCGTGACCTCCGTAGTCGTCGTTCGGCTTCAGCACGAACTGTTCGCGCTGGCCGCGAATTAGCTCAATTAGATTCTGCTCCTCGCCGGCGAAGCTGGTTATGCCGTCCCTGACGCGTCGTGTCCATGGAATATGACGGCGAAAGGCTTCAACTTCTTCATCGGTGAACAGGTCGGCGTACCGCGGATCGCTAAGGATGGCGAAGCTCGCTTTCTTGTGTCCAAGCTTTACGCGGAACGAATTGGCCATGCATGCGCGTCCGTCGGCATAAGCCCGCGCCAGCGGGTGATCCTGGGAACACCTTTCCAGAAATTCGTGGATAACGACACGTTTGTAAACAATGTCGATGGCGAAATCTCCGGCGCTGAGATTCGCACCGCCATATTTCAGTTCGTTCGGATCTGCGATAATCGTCGGACAGCCTTCTGAAGCGAAATATTTCTGCAGGATGTGAAACTCGCTTTCAGTCGAAACGCCTTTCCAATCAACGATCGCGATCTGCGGCTGCTCTTTGTCGCCACCCCATTCGCGATATGCCTGAATTAATGATTCCAAAAGCCGCTTGTGTGGTTCAGGTCCCCAGTGCGCGTGCGAACCGAGGAACTGCTTCATGTGCGAGAGTCCAAACAGCACCTTCTCCAGTTGCATCTGATCGCCAATGCCGGCCGGCGATTCCGCGTTGTACTCGAGAAACTTGAACCCGTCGTCTGAAAGGTAAGCATCCAGCCGGCTGGTCACGCACAGTCGCGAGTATCCCGGATCGATCCGTGCCAGCTGCTCTTCACGCGGCGTGGCGCTCAATTCCCTCAGTAGGTCATCATCAGTCAGAGCGCGCTCGACCAGTCGCTCGATCGCAAGGGCGATTGTCTGCGCGGCGCGTGCGACTTCATCGTACTGTGTGCGGGTAATGATATGTGGGCGAAGAAAAGGGCAGGTGGGCCGATCTCCGAAAGTCAGGCCGAGTTCGCGCTGTTGCGCAATCAGTTGTTCGAACACCGACTCGTTAAGCCCAACGTCCCGCACAATGCGATCGTCCAACTCTTTGAGCAGGGGAACGAGCATGCAGTTTGGCTACCGCGTCTGGCAATGAAACTAAGAAGGCGGGCACTAGCCCGCCTCCGAACAAAAATGTCAGAGTACCAACTTCAGTTGGAGATTTGCCGGGAAACTGCCCGACTAAGTCGGTACTCTAACGCACAAATTCTCAGTGGCGATGCAGACGGACTATGGATGAACGCCGTTGCCGTTAGTGCTATTGCCGATCTGGCGCAGACGTTGAATCACTTGATCAATTAGCCAGTTCGGGGTTGAAGCGCCGGCCGTCACGCCGACGCGGTTTGCGCCTTTCAGATCGTCGGGATTGATTTCGTCCTGGGTTTCGATCAGAAAACTTCTGGCGCATTGTTCCTGACAAACCGCGAGTAGCTTGATGCTGTTTGAAGAGTGCTTGCCACCGATAATGTAGAAGACATCGACCAGGCCCGCGAGCGCGCGCGCTGCATCCTGACGATCGCGCGTTGCCGAGCAAATCGTGTTGACGACCTGCGGCTCGGCGTCGGCTTTGGATTTCACTGCTTCCGCGACTTCGAGAAATGTTTTCAACTTGAGGGTCGTCTGCGAAACCACCAGCGGCGCGTGCAGCGGTGGCAGAGATGCAACTTCGTCGGCGTCACGTACGACATACGTGTTGTTCGGCGCGTAGCCGACCACTCCAATCATTTCCGGGTGATCGGGGTTGCCCGCCACGACGACGTGCCGACCTTCAGTGGCCGCGCGTTCAGCGAGACGCTGGACGCGAGTCACAAACGGGCAAGTCGCATCCACCACTTGCGCCGCACGACGTTCGAGTTCAGCCTGGACTTGCGGCGTGACGCCGTGCGCGCGAATGACTGCAATTTCGTGGTTCGAAACTTCCGCAGGATCTTGCACCGTCGAGACACCTTCACACTCTAACCGCTGCATTTCCTGAGTGTTGTGAATCAGTGGCCCGAGCGTGCGCACGGGCGCGCCGACTTCCAAAGCGCCCTCGACCATCTCCACGGCGCGTTCGACGCCGAAACAAAACCCGTATTCGTTTGCGAGAAGAACTTCCATTGTTGAGTGAATCTTAGCACAGCAGGTGATTGGGTCTGTACCCGCCACTTTGCGATCCTCTGCGTCCTGGCGCCTTGGTGTGACGCCGCTTGTTCGTTCGATTTTCACGCAAAGACGCAAAGGCGGAAAAACCGCAAAGAAAAGACTGTGTCACCGGATCGGCTCGCGCAGAATGATTTCCGCCGTGCGTGATGCGAGTGCCGCTGCCTCAGGATGGGTCCCACGCAGGCCGGCAATTTGCAGCAACGCTTCGCCGGTGCGCGACAGAAGCCGGACAAGATCGCCCTCTTCCGCGCGTGTTTCGTGAACGAGCTCGTGCCAATCCGCTCCGTTCGCCCAATGCGCGGCAGCGGAAGCGGCTGAGAAGTTGATTTCCGGCACGGCTTCAATGCCTTGCCTCCATTCTTCAGTCGATACCTCGAAAGAAATCTCTTCGAACCTTACCAGCAGGCTCACTATTGAGTCTTCGAGTTCCAACTCGCCGTAATCGCGATCCTCGTCTGCGGCTAATGCGGCAATCAAAGCCGCGGCGTGCGTTTCATCTAACGAAGCAAACAAGTTTCGTTGCAGCGCTTCGCCGATCAGCAGCGGCCGATCGACGCGCAGGTCAGCGAGCCACTTGCCGCGGTCCGTAACTTTTTCCCGGGCGAAATCCAAATAGCCAAAATGATCGAGCACACGCGCCGATCGCTCGAACGGCTCCCAGATTTCCGCGCGCATTTGCTCAATTTCGCGATTGGCTTTTTCAATTGAAACCGCCGGGGTTTGTAAAGACCACAGCGTCGTGACGACGGCTTCGCGCTCAGTCTCAGTCGCGTGCCCAGCCGCCAGCCCGTCGATGGCGTCATTGATCAATTTGATCGCATCGTCTTCAGCGGTTTGCGCGTCGCGTAATTTCGGTTCAGGCAGCGCCAGCTGATCGCCGCGATCGTGAATCTCGTCGAAGGCGTCTTCAGCCCGTTCGGGACGAGTTGAAAACGTTGGCGCGAACACGCGGCCCACGCGCTGCAGCGGAAATGACGAGAAACGTCCGTCTTCGCGCATCGCGGTAACGCCGTCGAGGGTGCGCGAATAAACCAGGGCCAACCGCCGACCGCTGCGGCCAATCGCGACAATGCGTCCCGGTTGCACGACCTTGTTGAGCCAAAGCTGGCGCATCTCACGCCGCGTCTGTGGAGTTCCTTCGAGCAGGCGCGAACGAGCGCTCGCCAGCCGCTCGA
>JBKPPE010000480.1:0-3273 GCA_046733375.1 Acidobacteriota bacterium
AGTGGTAATAGGCCTCCGCGTAGTCAGGCTTTAATTTGACAGCCTCCTGGAATGCCTTGGCAGCTTCCTCGAACTGTTCTGCTGCCATTAATTGGAGGCCTTGCTGGTCGTAGTCCTCTGGGGTTCTTTGCTGCGATATTGCCCCTGTTGGGAAGACGGTGAGGCTTAAGAGCAACGCGACTGATGTTAGGTAGACGGCAAATCTGTGAGTCATTTGCTGACTGATGGAATTCAAAAGACTATTTGTGAACCAGATCCAGCACAGTCACCAAAATGGGAGCGCTGGTTGACGCGTTCATGCGAATCACCGACGGCGGCGGAACAGATTGGTCCAAACCAAGGCCCCGCGTCGTCGCGATCTGCTCACGTTCAGTTTGAGCTTGCCCGAAGTTGTCGGTCTTCGCCACCCTTACCTCTGCATTGCCTGCCGTATCGATTTGCGCCCAGGCTTCTGCCGGTGGTTGCCACGGGCACGTGTTTTCCTTCGCGGCACAGAAGGCCACCAGCGCGTCGCCGGTCGGCACCAGCGGCAATGGTTCGCGGGTAACGACAATATAAATGCGATCACTGCCGGGCTTTCCGTAAAACTCAAACCATCGCAAGCGTTCGTCGGGCTCTTCACTCGATGGGATCTCAACTGGCACGTGCGCTTCGATCCAATTGTCGCCACCATTTAAACGCGCATCCGGATAAATCATTTTGGGCACGCCACCATCCTCACTGTCGAAGATGTAGAGATAACCATCGACGCTCGGTTCGAGAGCCAGACGAATGCGATCGCCCGTGCGAAATTCCCGCGCCGGATCTACGCGAATGCTACGCCCGCCGGCTTCGCGCATAAACATGGTGTAGCCGAGACCGATTGCCGCATAAATTTTCTTAGCGCCAGTTGTTGCGGTGGCTGTGTTCGAGTTTGTCTTAACTTTGACGCCTGCCGAGGAATTCGCATTGGCGTGGCTCGGCCTTCGTCGATTGCTACGCGGCGGTGCATTGGTATTTGTTGTCTTCGGACGACTGTCCAAGAACGCGCCGCGCACCTGTTCATCTTGCTGCGCGCTGACCATGAAGACACCAAATAAGATCGACAGGACTGAAACGGCAATGATTAACTTCAATTTCATAGCAACTCCACGTGATTCGCAGCTTTCCCCTTAGATCTGAAACTTGAAACACTCTCACTTGTGTTCGATTCGTACGCTAAAAACGACGGACGCGTTTTCAGGCCCGTTTTGCGGCACTTTCACAGCGGTTTGGGGCGACGCGCCGGTTTTGATGACCTCTAACGTGGTGGCGTTTGCCTTTGCCTGCGCCTGAAAATCGCTCCATTGTTTCAACTCGTCCGATGTTAACTCGTGCTGCGACGGGCCTGCAAAAAAAGTCGGCGTTGCGATTGGAGAGGGCGAAAACACGAACGTGAATTCGTCGGTGCCCGGCGTTTCATCAAGTCTGATGAAGTTTGCCTTGAGAATTGAGTCGGAGGGAAAAGCAAAATCCGTCCCGCTTCCCACTTCGTTCGTGTCCAAACCTGACATGGCACCGGGTTGTGCGGACAGGAAAATCGTGGGCGCATTTTTCGCCCCCGGACCGATGATGTAGACGTATCCATTCTCGTTGGGCGAAAAATGAAACTTAAACTCCTGGCTTGACCGCATCTTAATCAAGTCGCCCGCACGATTCGCGCCCCCACCATTGACCTCGATCCAATAACGCGCCACCTCGTGCATCGGCGCAGACACGTCAGTGGTTGTATTTGTGTTCGCATTTGCGGCGGACGGTTTTCCGTTTGAATGAGAATTCAGATATTTGATCAGCGCGAAACCACCGGCGCCCACAACGAGCAGCAACACAATGACAGCGGCGGCGATGGGAACTAGCAATGAGCGTTTCTTTCCGGCCGGCGCTTCAACTTGAACCTGCGGAATTGCCTGAGGCATCTCCCGATCCTTAGCAGCTTCGCGCGCCGCCAATTGTTCCGCGCTCACAACGAGCGTTGGCATCGTCGCAGCTTGACTCGACGCGGCCGGTGAAGACTCTACTGCTCCATCGACCACGGTCTGCGTCGGCGAGTCGTCAAACGTCGGCGTGGCCGGGCGATCAGCCGCAGTCATGAATCCACGATCAGCAGGCGGAGGTCCCACAATTGTTGCGGGGATTGCGCCGCTGACAGCTTGCGCTCCATCCAAACCAGCTTCCAATTCCCTTTCCAATTCGCCCGCAGTCGCTTGCCGCTTGCCGCGATCTTTGGACATCGCGCGTTGGATCGCTTTGCTGAAGTTAATCGGGACGCTCGGATTCAATTCGTGGAGCGGTCTTGGCGTTTCGCTCACGTGTTGCTTACGTAACTCGACGATTGTCATGCCGCTGAATGGTCGCCTACCGGCAATGATCTCGTAGAACACCACGCCAAGACTGTAGATGTCCGCGCGGCCATCGATGTCGGAGTTGCCGTCTTCGGAAAGTTCGCCCCACTGCTCGGGCGACATGTAGTAAGGCGTCCCCAGCATTTGGCCCGCGACCGTAAGATTCGTGCTGCCGGTCTTTTCGGCGCCGGCAACTTCGCGCAACTTCGCGATACCAAGATCGAGAAGCTTGATGACGGGTTCGTCGCCGGTGCCCGCCTTTCCAATCATGATGTTCTCAGGCTTCAGGTCGCGATGTACGACGCCCATTGCGTGCGCTGCATTCAAAACGCTGATTACCGGCTGCAGCGTCGCCAACGCGTCGGTCGGCGAGAAGCTTCCGCGCCGCTTCAACTCCGTGTCGAGCGTCGTGCCCTCGACATATTCCATGACGAGATAGATCGTGCCGTCACTCGACGTGCGCAGGTCGTAAACTGTAACTGCATTTGGATGTCTAAACCGGCGCGCGGCCTGCCCTTCACGTTGAAAGCGGCGCAGCCACTCGGTGTTGCTACGCATCTCTGGTGGCAACATTTTGATCGCGACGCGATCACCCAGCAGGATGTGCCGCGCTCGATAGACAGCCCCCATGCCGCCGCGCCCTAACAACGCTTCGATCTGATACTGCCCGTCAAGAACACTGCCGACCAACGAATGCGGGTCTTCCTCGAGCACCTCGCCGTCTGTCGGGCAGAAACTTACGTTGTCGTCGTACTTGCTACTACAGGCGGGACAAAACTTCATGGTTTAGAATCGAGTCGTTTTAGAGGCGGGCTACTGGCCGCCGGCGTTCAGTTCATTTAACGATATTCTCGTTGAATGTGCTACTCGGAATAAAAAGGGCGGGCAGTAGCCCGCCTCTAAACCTCAGTAG
>JBKPPE010000481.1:0-2769 GCA_046733375.1 Acidobacteriota bacterium
GCGCTATACGGCTTGATGCAAGCGTTGAAGGCGCAAGGCAAAAACGACGACGCCGCGTTGGTCGAAGCTCGCTTCAAGAAAGCCTGGGCCAAGGCGGACGTAACTCTGACGGCGTCAAGGTTTGGACGATAGGATGCAAACCAATCAAATCAGCGTTGACACAGTTTTGAGTGCGCTCGTATAGTCAACTGGAGTTAAGAGTCATGCGCGCAAAGCAATTTACCTATTTCGCTTTTACATGCTGCTTCTCTTACGGGGGAGGCAGGCTGGCGAGGGGCGCGCGTGGATTTCGAGACCATTAGAAACCGTAAGCAGCACTTAACCGAGCCAGCCGCAAACCCCGAACGGAGATTGCGGCTGGTTTTTTGTTTGAAGCTACGCGAACAAACATCCAAGAGGCTTGTAATGGCGATCGAGGATTGGCGGAATGAAATCAATGCGCTCGACGAGGAGTTGTTGCGCTTACTCAACGACCGTGCGCGGCTGGCTTCGAAAATTGGTGAATCGAAGACGGCCATCGGCCTATCGCTTTGCGATCACACGCGCGAGCGCCAGGTGATTGAAAGGATGTGTGCGGCGAACGAAGGCCCACTCGACGATCGGGCCGTTGTCGAATTGTTCCGCGCTGTCATTCATGAGTCGCGCCGAATTCAAAGCCGCAACGCGGAACTGCCACGCGAACAATCGATCGAACTCGACATCGCTCGCGAGCATCTGCGCGTGGCATTTCAAGGGGCGCCTGGGGCTTTCAGCGAAGAAGCCGCGGTTAAGCTCCTTGGCGAGCAGATCACGCTAATACCGCGGTCGACTTTTGAATCGCTCTTTCAGGCAATCGACGATCAATCAGCGGACTGCATCCTGGCGCCGATTGAAAACAGCGTCGCCGGATTTGTGCATCCTTCTTTCGACCAGCTTTTTGACAGCAGACTCTTCATCATCGGTGAAGTGATCATTCAGGTCGGTCAATGCCTCATCGGCTGTCCCGGATCGTCATTCGAGATGATTCGCGCCGCAGAGTCGCATCCGGTGGCTCTTGAGCAATGCCGTCGCTTCCTTGCCGCCAACCCACAAATCAAAAGAGTCGTGGCTGAAGATACGGCCGGCAGTGTCGCGCGCGTGTTGGCTGGCGCCGATTTGACCCGCGCGGCCATCGCCGGCAAACGCGCGGCGGCAAAGTACGGTGGCGTAATTCTGCGTGAACATCTGGAAGACAGCAGCGAAAACTACACGCGATTTTTCCTGCTGTCGCCACACGAGCGGTGCGCAGAGAACTCAGATCAGGTGTCACTTGTCATTGAGTTGCCACATCAGCCTGGCGCGCTGCATAGCGCACTCGAGCCTTTTGCGCGGCGCGGGATTGATCTGCTGAAGATTGAAGGTCGCCCAGTCAAAGGTCGTCCCTGGGAGTATTGCTTTTATTTAGAGCTGCGTGGCTCGGCGAACGATTCTGTCGTTATTGAGACGCTGAACGAATTGCGGAACGGCCGCGTGGAAACGCGGATCCTCGGATCATACCGTGCCGACCGGTTACTTCATCCTTGACGTCCTAACATTCGAAATTATGATTTTGGTACTCAACCCTAACGTCGAAATAGAAAGCAACAGTTACCAGCAACTGATGGCGCACCTCGCCCGCTTGCCGGACATTCAGGTGCGTGTGCACCGTGAAGTGGGCGCCGAGCAGACTCTCACGGAGGTTTATCTGATCGGCAACACGTCGGCGATCGCGGTCGACGACATGAGGGCTTTGCCCGCTGTCGGAAGAGTTGTACGCGTGTCCGAAGAATATCGCGTGCTCGGCCGTCATAAAGACGACGACCGGCCTTCGCACTTTGAATATCAGGGATTGAGGTTCGGTCAGGACACGCTGCATGTATTTGCTGGATTGTGCGCCGTCGACACGAGAGAGTCGGTCGAGACCATGCTGAAAGCGCTGGAGCAGCATGGACAAGTGTGCACGCGAATGGGCGCTTACAAGCCGCGGACGAGTCCGTATTCGTTTCAGGGTTATGGAAAGGAGTGCCTGCCTTTTGTTTTTGAACTGGCCGGCAAGTACGGAATCAAAGTAATCGCGATGGAAGTGACGCACGAATCACACATTGAAGAGATTCGGAAGGTGCTGCGGCTTACCGGCGAACCGACGGGTGTGATGCTGCAAATCGGCACGCGCAACACGCAGAATTTTGAGTTGCTGAAGATCGTTGGCCGCCAGACGGATTTTCCTGTCTTGCTAAAGCGCGGCTTCGGGATCACCTTAAGCGAGTCGTTGCATGCAGCGGAATATCTGGCCAGCGAAGGCAACCGCAAAGTTATTTTTGGTTTGCGTGGCGTAAAAACTAACATGGGAGATCCCCATCGAAACTTTAGCGACTTTGGGCAGGTGCCGGTGGTCAAGCGGATGACGCGCATGCCCGTGTGCATCGATCCCTCACATTCTGTGGGCGCGCGGACGGCTGGTCCGGAGGGCATTCTCGACATCATGCATGCGGCGGCCCAGGGAGTTATCGCCGGCGCCAATATGTTGCTGGCGGATTTTCATCCCGCACCGGCACGTGCGCTGGTTGATGGGCCCCAGGCTTTATTGCTTGAGGAATTGCCGCACTTCCTCGATGACGTGCAACTGGCGCGGGAAGCCTACGAAAAACGCGTCCGGTTGGCGGCAAAGTATTCCGACGGACTTCAGGCCGTCGCGTAGAAGTACCTCGCATAGCTCATTATTGCTATCGATCGCGGTTGTGTCGGTGGGCGGACCCCAGAACAATTGAACAC
>JBKPPE010000482.1:0-4534 GCA_046733375.1 Acidobacteriota bacterium
GAACTTTACTGGTGGCTTCGGACCACAATTAGACGCCAGTAATAATCCGATCGCCGGCACGAACGTCCTGCTCACCAGCATTCAGCGCTATCAGCGTTCGGTCGCAATTTCTTCGCAAGGCGTATTGACCGCACAGCAACAAGGTTACTGCGGTGTGGGAGCGACTCTCGCGCAGTGCATTCGCACGCTGGGCGGTGGCGCGTCGCAATTTAGCATCAACACCGGCAATCCCAACGCGACCGTTTCGCAAATCGATGCGGGCTTCTACGCGCAGGATGACTGGCGAATTCGGCCGAACTTAACCTTCAGTTACGGCCTGCGCTACGAAAATCAGACCAACATCAACAGCAAATTCAACTTTGCACCACGAATCGCTTTCGCGTGGTCGCCAGGCGCTGGCGCTAACGCGACGAAACCGCCCAGGATGGTGATTCGGGGTGGCGTCGGACTCTTCTATAACCGCTTCGGCGAAGGCCAGACGTTACAGTCGAATCGCTTCAACGGCTCGAACGAATTGCAGTACGCCATTCCCGAGCCGATCATCAGGAATCCCGACGGTACACAGCGCCCGCCGACATTGGCCGAGCAGACAGCTAATCCGTCTTTCACACTGCTCAATATCTTTCCGACCGTACCGACCAGTGCGCAACTGGCGATAATCCCGGCTAACCAGCAGACGATTTGGCGAGTTGCGGACAATCTCCAGGCGCCGGAATTCTATTTAGCGGGTTTGCAGGTTGAGCGGCAGTTGCCGAAGAATTTTACGATGGTTGTCGGCGCTTTCTCGCTCCGGATCTTGCACGCAATTCGCGCTCGTGACATCAACGCGCCGCTGCCCCCGACATTTACTACGCGGCCGCAGCCGGCTGACTTGTGTGCTCAATATTGGACCTCCACCACTGCACCGTGCGCGCTGGGAGACATCTATCAGTACGAGTCAAGCGGAAAGTTCCGCCAGAATCAGATGATCGTTCAGCTCAATAGCCGGCTTAACCCGCGCATATCACTCTCGGCCGGTTATTTTCTGAGCAAGACGACTAACGACACTGATGGCCAGGGCGGCAGTTTGTTTCCGATGAACTCGTACGACCTAACCGGAGAGTTCGGGCGTTCTTCATTTGATGTGCGTCATCGGTTCACCCTTTTCGGCACGTTCAATTCGCCGTGGTGGAAACTCACTTTCAACCCGTTTGTTGTCGTGAACAGCGGCCCGCCGTTCAATATCACGACGGGACAGGATTCGAATTTCGACCGACAGGTCAATGAGAGACCAACGTTTGCCCAGTTGAATGCTTTCTGCACGGCGAATGCCGCGCGCTGCACCAGTTTCGATTACTCGGATACAAGCAATCAATTCATTCCAAGAAATTATGGTAACGCCCCGGGGTTCTGGAGAGTGGACATGACGGTCAGCCGCACATTCACCTGGGGTGGCGAAACGGCCCGAGCGTCCAACGCTCAGCGCGGAGGCAATACTGCGCGAGGCGGCGCTGGCGGTCGCGGTTCGGGCGGCATTGCCAATGCGGTACGCGTGCCTGGCGGTGAAGGCGGGGGCGGCGGTCCAAGAGGTCCCGGCGGCGGCGGCCCGGGTCCGGGCGGATTCGGCGGCGGTGGCGGAGGCGGCGCCGGCAAGTATTCGCTTAACGTCTCAATTAACGCTCAGAACCTGTTCAATCACACGAACCTGGGGACGCCGGTTGGCGTGCTGACCTCGTCAAACTTTGGCCAATCCCTTGGTTTGGCCGGGGGGTTCGGCGGCCCGTTCGGCGGCGGATTTGGCGGCAGCAGTGGGGCCGGCAATCGGAGAATTTATCTTCGCTTGCGATTCACTTTCTAAGGAACCAAGCAACCTCATCGAGCGTAATTACACTCGAAACCCCTCTGACAAAGCGCCAGAGGGGTTTTTGAGTTTCGCCCTGCACTGTGTCGCAAACGCGCGTGCTCATCCCATAATCAGGCCGATCGAAAGGATTTCCGATGAATCGACTTCTGCTAATCGTCATCGCACTCGCGTTGGCAACTGCAACCGCATCCGCTCAAAGTCCCACAACCGCACCACCCGCGGCGGGGAACAATGCAGCCGCGAACTCAGCGAGCAGCATTCCGCCACCGCCGGCGATCACGGCGAACAGTACGCCCCTGGAGCTTGCGCGCGCCGCGCTGGCGGCTCAGGGTGGCGACAAATTCAAAAACCTGAAGAATGTTTGGATCGTGGGAACCGCCGATCTCTACGCACCGAACAGCACCCAATCAATTCCGGGCAAGTTTTCCATCGTGACCGCGGGCGCGAAGCTGCGAATGGATATCGACGCTTCGCCGGCTTTCAAGTTCAAGCAAATCTTCGACGGGCAACAGTCGTACAGCTCGATGCCCGGCGTGGCGATGCCTCCCGCGGACAAATTTGGATTGCCGGTGCTCGTGAAATACGATCAACCTGGCTATACCGTTTCAGCAATTCCAAAGGAAAAGAAGTTGCTCGGGTTTCGCATCGTGGATGCGGAGGGCAATCAAACCGATTTTTACATCGACCCGGCGACAGCCCGCGTCATGAAATATGTGAGTCCATACAACGGCTATACGGTCGGAACTGAGAACTCAAAGTTCAAAGAGATCGACGGCGTGCTTATCCCATTCAACTTTAGTCAGCGTTTCGAGATGCCCATGGGCGCGTTCTTTGCTGATTTCAAAGTGAAGGAAGCTAAGCTGAATCAACCGTTGGGCGATGACGTGTTCTTGATCCAGTAGCGCAACTCGGACTGACTCGTCATCTCACGTAAATACGCGCCCGCGCCCTTTCAATTACGCGAGCCAGCCTGGCATCGTGGCGGCCTGCTGTACCCAAGTTGCGATTTGTGCCTCATCGAGATCATTTTCGTGGATGTCGATCCAGCGCGCTTCCTTGCTGGTGCCGCCGGGCGGCGCCGGCACAAGTGACGTCCCCCGGAAGAACGTCACCTTGATGTACTTCGTGAAGACGTGGAACGACACGAACCAGCCTTGTCCTTCAATCCCATAGAACGGTGAGTTCCATTTCACGGCCTTGCGGACGTTCGGAACGCTGCGCACGATGAGCGCATCGAGGCGTTTCGCGATGTCGCACTTCCAACCGGGAATCGCGGCGATGTACGTCTGAACTGGCGCGTCGCCGTCTGCCTTTGCAATTTGCGGATTGCCGCCCGAAAGGAGTCTTACGGGTTTGGCCGTACTCGCGCGCGACCGAGCCTTCTTGCCCTTCGCACTTGCCTGTGACGAGCGCTTAGATTTATTTCGCAACTCTTGTGAAGGTTAAACCGCCCCAATTCAATGAGCCGAACTTCCCGTCGGCCTCGTTTGTAAAACCGATGATCTCACCGTTTCCGCCCGGTAGCATCACCACGCGAATGGTGTCCTTATCGGTGTAGGGGGTGGCGACTGCGTTCATCTCGCCCATTCGAACCGCCAACGCTTTTTCCATCGCGACGATCTCAATTGTGCCTGCCAGATCGTTCGCATACTTACCGGCATAGTCAGCAAATGGTTTTGTAAGCTGCCATTCTCTCTTGGCGCGCTGTGCGGCTTCAGCAGCGACGGCCTTTTTTCTGCTCTCGTAATGGGTAACCGACTCCTGAAGTTGCCTGGCGTAATCGGCATCGAAATTCTCCGTGCGCAGCCACCAGTCATAAGCATACGCCGCGAGCATATCCGCTAAACGGGCGCCGAGCGCGTCATTATTGACCAGCACGCCGACTGCGACTTTTTTGTCGGGCATGAACGAGACATGGCTGCGATAACCGGGATAGCCGCCATGATGGTAGATCACCTTTTCTGCGCGGTATTTGCCGATCTGCCACCCGAGCCCATATTCGCCATCGCCTGAAAATGGCGGCTCATTGCGCGTGCTCATTGTGTACCCAGTATGTGCTTTGCGCATGAGATCTGCCGGAAATATCTGTTTCCCATCCAGTTTACCGTCGTTCATATTCAGATTAAGCCACCGGCCAAGATCAGAGATGCTCGTGAAAATTCCCCCGGCCGATTGCATGTTGTCGTCCGTCTTTTCGAGCTGGCTGCGAACCATTTTACCGGCATTGGCGGCATCGGTGTCGATAACGTACGGTGCTGCGATCTTGAACTTCTTGGCGCGCGCCTTCGAAACGTATGCGGTCGTGTGGGCTAAACCCGCGGGATCGAAGATGCGCTCTTGCAGCAGGTCCTGCCATTTCTGGTGGAGGTAGTAATGCAACGCGAGTCCATAAATGTTGTAGCCAAGGTTTGTGTATGCGTACTTGCCGAAGTTGGCTTCATTAAAAGTGGTGCCGTTGGCAAAGACGTAATCGATGTCGCGCTGGTCAATTTGTCCCGTAAAAGCTAATCGGTTGATGAGCGGGCTGTTCCGCAGGCCGCTGGTATGCGTAAGCAGATTTTGAATCGTGATCTTGTCGGGTATCTCGTTCTTGAATCGAATGCCCGGAGTATATTTCGTCATCGGACCCGACAACTTTATCTTGCCTTCCTGATCCAGCATTGCTGCGGCCAGTGCGGTAAAGGACTTCGT
>JBKPPE010000483.1:0-6603 GCA_046733375.1 Acidobacteriota bacterium
GCCGAAACATATCGCGCGGCGGTCGAGCCTTTGCTGAAGATCGTTCCGCCCGCAGCGGCAAACAAGACCACTTCCAAAAAAGACAAGAAAGACAAGAACGCGAAACCCTAGCGGCTAAGAGCGAAGGGCAAAGAGTTAAACTCTTGGCCCTTACCGCTTTGCTCTTTGCTCGCGAAAAATGCGGCTCGATCTTTTCCTCAAACTTAGTCGCCTTTGCCCGCGCCGCACCACAGCTCAGAAGCTCTGTGAAGCGGGGTTTGTTTTACTCAACGCGCGCGTTGCAAAGTCCGCGCACGAAGTTCATCCCGGTGACGAAATCACAATTCGCACAACGACTTCCGAAATCATTGCACGCATAATTTCTGTTCCGGGC
The DNA here is from genome assembly GCA_046733375.1 of Acidobacteriota bacterium. Taxonomy (GTDB): domain Bacteria; phylum Acidobacteriota; class Blastocatellia; order Pyrinomonadales; family Pyrinomonadaceae; genus UBA11740. The sequence continues at coordinate 374 of JBKPPE010000483.1, forward strand.
TCGCGCAACGTCTCGCGACGGGATGCGAAGTCTCTCGTCGAAGTAGTCGGCAAAAGCGAGTTGGATTTGTAGTCAATAAATGCGTCCAAGACGGCGACGCTGTGATACTCCTGCGATAATTCCGCCGGATAATCTTTTCCCATCGCTGTCCGATTATCGAGCGCGGCTCCGAGAATCAGGAAAGTCGCCTACATTCCTTTTCTCAAACTTGTATCAGGTTTCTTCTGGCTCCCCCTGGTCAGAAGCGGCAAAGCCGTTGGCATGTGTGTTGCTGCCATCGCGCTGGGTTTCGCAGAACTGTGACGATGCAGTTGTGAGGTCACGATCATGAATATTCTAAGTGGTTTTTTCAAAGAGGATTTGGCGATCGATCTAGGCACGGTCAATACGATTGTTTTTACGCCAACTCAGGGCGTCGTTTTGAACGAACCGTCGGTTGTGGCGCTGAACAAATTTAGCCGCGAAGTAATTTCAGTCGGGACTCCGGCGTTGAAGTTGCTCGGGCGTGAGCCAAACGACATCGAAGTGCTGCGCCCGCTGCGGCGCGGCGCGATCGACAACTTTGAAGTGTCGCAGCAGTTTCTGCGGGCGGTGATCAGTCGCGTGCAGAACAACGATCATCCAAAACGAAGTCACCTCGTGATTGGCGTGCCCGGATCATCGACACCGTTGGAACGACGTTCAGTTAAAGATGCCGCGCGCGACGCGAAAGCCGGACGCGTTGATCTAATCGACGAAGGCTTGGCGGCGGCTTTGGGCGCCGGAATCACTTTCGAAGATGAACACGCCCACATGGTGGTGGACATTGGCGGCGGCACTACAAACATTGCCATACTCGCTTCGGGCGGAGTGGTCAATTCGGTGAGTTTGCCCGCCGCCGGCAATGCGATGGACGACGCGATTCGCGATTACTTGCGGTTGCGATACGCCGTCGTTTTTGGCGAACGAACGATTGAGCGGGTGAAACGCGAGCTAGGTTCCGCGTCGATGGACGGCGAGTCGTTCGGCAACGATATGGAGATTGTCGGCAAGCAACTCGCGAATGGCGCGGCCCTGCCGGTCACGATCAACGCACATGAAGTGCGGCAATCGCTGGAACCCGTTTTGTCGGAAATTATCTCGGCGGTACGACGCGTCATTGAAGATGCGACGCCCGAGGTGACGGCTGATATTTACTACTCGGGTCTGATTTTGACCGGTGGCGGCGCACTGCTGCACGGCCTGCCGGAGCGCCTGCAAAACGATTTGCGTCTAAAGGTGACCGTGCCCGAGGATCCACTCACGACGGTGGCACTTGGCGCCGGCCGCTTATTAGACGAGCCTGAGCGCCTGCAGCGCGCATCACTGCGCCTTGATGCCCCGGCTTGGGAACAGGCACAACCGCTGGTCGTCAATTGGTAAACGTGGCACGGGCGTCTCGCCCGTGACTCACGCGCAAGATGCGCGTGCCACAGCCACATGAGGTAAAATCTCGTGTGGCTTTTTTATGAGTGAAATCCGGCCATTCAAAATTCGTGACATCGAAATTAATCCGCCGCTCGTGCTCTCGCCGATGGCGGGCGTGACTGATGTTTCGTTTCGTCGCTTGCTCAAGCAGCGTGGCGGCATCGGCCTAACTGTGTCTGAATTCATTTCCGTAGAAGGCCTGACGCGCAACAATCCAAAATCGAAACGGCAAATGCGCTTCTACGAAAACGAGCGGCCCTTCGCCGTACAGATCTTTGGCGGCCAGGCCGAGCGAATGCGCATGGCGGCGGAGATGGCGGAAGAAGTCGGCGCCGACATTCTCGATGTGAACTGTGGATGCCCGGCGCCAAAAGTCGTGAAGCACGGGGGCGGATCAGGATTGCTGCGCGACTTGCCGCGACTGGAAACGATTCTAAAAGGGATCAAGAAAGCGATCACGATTCCGCTTACGATCAAGATTCGCGCCGGTTATTCCGACAGCACAATTAACGCGGTCGAAACCGCGAAACTTGCGGAAGACTGCGGCGTCGAGCACATCGCACTCCATGGACGCACAAAAGAACAGGGTTATCGCGGGCTGGCGAATTGGGATTTAGTGCGCGAAATCAAAAAGACGGTTAGCGTTCCCGTCTCTGGCAGCGGGGACGTGACTACCATTCAACAAGCGTTCGAACGATTTCGCGAGACCGGTTGCGACGGAGTGCTGATTGGGCGCGGCGCCATGGCTAATCCGTGGATCTTTCGCCAGATCGAAGACACGATGCACGGTCGCCAGACGTTTCAGCCGACACTGGAAGACAAGCGCGCGCTGCTGCTGGAATATTTTGAAATGTTGCAGCAGGACATGCCGAAGCTGGCGGCGATCGGCCGGATGAAGCAGCTCGCGGGCCAATTCACGCGCGGCTTGCAAGGCGGAGCGCTGTTTCGCACTGCGCTTTATCACTCACATTCCGTCGAAGAGATCCTCGATCGAATTTCAGAATACTTCGAAGCGATTGGCAGCGGCCGCCCATACTTTGGCGAAAACGGACCGCCGCAGGAAATCATCGAGGCGCCGGTGTTGGATTCGTGCGAGGCTGCGGCGTAACTGCCGGACGAGTTGGACTCGCGACGGGTTCGGGACTAACTGCGGAAGGACTTGGACTCGTACTAGGTCGTGGTCTCACCACACGATTCGTGATCGCTGGTGGTGTAACTTCATTCGCACTTAAGCTCGCCATCATAGTCGCATCAGCGGCTCCCGTATTCAGATTCACCGCCGCGGGATAACCCTTGGCCGTCAATGCGGCAATCTCAATCACAAACTCTCTCTGACTTCGCAGTTTCTTGAGTCGCAGAGCTTCGGCTTTGCGCGCGGCTGCGGCGGCAGCGCGATCTGCTGAATTCGCATTCGCCGGCAACGGCGCGGGTTGTTTCTTCGAACGGCCGGACACAATGTTTAGAGCTTCCGTCACTCTTGACTTTTCTTCGTCAGACAGTTTGTCAAAGGTGATTCCGTTCGCCTCCAGCACCGCGTGCAGATTCTCTTCCGTGTTCGTCTTCTGGTTGTAGACATCGCGATAAATGTGCAGCTTGCCGTCCTCCGCGACTATTGTTTCGTAACGTAATTCAACCGGCACGACCTGCGCGAGCTTCACGACCTGCGTGCGCGTCGGACGCCTGAGATAGGAGAGCATCGTCTGTGACGTCAATTGGGTGTTAGTCGCATCGGCCAGCACCTTCGCGAAGTCCTTCACTTGAGCGTTCGTCATTCCCACGCAGCCATGCGACGCGAAGTTGCCAATCTTCGCCAGCGGTTTGCCCCCGTGAATCAGATTCGCGCCGCCGATCGGAATCTTGATTGGGCCAAGCGGATTGCCTGGCGCACCCGCCGCAACGACTTCGCCCGGATTCGACGCCCAGGATTCATCCGGCTGGGTCCAGGTCGGATTGAAAATGATCATCTCGGCTTTGCGAAAGCCGCGCGGCAGGGGAAACTCGGGATAGCCGATGCCGATCTTGTACGACTTCACCAGCGTGCCGTCGCGAAACAAGTCCATGCGAAACGCGGGGATGTTCACGACGATGCGAGTGTCGTGCGGCACCGCGTTCGGCCCGGGCAACATCGCCGGCGCAACTTTTTCTGCAGTCTTTTCGGGAGCAGCCGTTTGCGTCTGTGCTTGCGCGGTGGTGATTGGTGAAGCGGGTGATGACGAGCCGCGCTGGCACGAAATCGTGGTCAGCGCACCGATGATTGCGACGAGGACTAACTTGCTGGGGGACTTCATGTCAGGGGGATTTAACTCCTTCTACGCAGTATAGCCTACCGGCGCGACCACGAATCCTTTTTGTGGAGCGCCACACCAGCCACGACGAAAGGGCGTCCTCATTTTGCGTCCGCGCGCGGCTGGTCTGGCCCTTTGCGTTCTTTTGCAGCTTAGTGTCTTTGCGTGAACCAACATGCTTTTTAATAAGGCCGTTTCACGCAAAGACGCAAAGGCGCAAAGCTTCGCAAAGTAAGAAGAGAGCACTAACACCGCCTTAATTCCTCGACAGGCGGGGCGAAATCGGTATAATGGCGCGCGTTCAGAAAGCAACTCCCGGAAGCAGTAAGAAACCAAACGATTTACCAGATTAGTTCCCCGCTGGAGGAAGCGCATGGCCGATGCTGGCGCAGTAGCCGAAAAGAAATCGACCGGGTTTATTCGTGGTCTAGGCTTGCTTGATTCGACGATGATCGTTGCCGGATCCATGATTGGCTCCGGCATTTTTATTGTCTCCGGCGGCATTTCGAAACAGGTCGGCGCGCCCGGGTGGCTGTTGGTCGTCTGGCTGGTTACGGGACTGCTCACCATGATGGCCGCGCTCAGTTACGGCGAGTTGGCGGCGATGATGCCGAAGGCCGGCGGCCAGTACGTTTACCTGCGTGAAGCGTTCTCGCCAATGTGGGGTTTCCTGTACGGCTGGACGCTGTTTCTCGTGATCCAGACGGGAACGATCGCGGCGGTGGCAGTCGGGTTTGCGCGTTATCTCGGAATTCTGATTCCTTCGATTGGCGAAGAAAAATATTTGATCGCGCCGCAACGCCTCTTTGGCAGTTACGCGATCTCACTGTCGACCGCGCAAGTAATCGCGATTCTCATGATCGTCCTGCTGACATTCATGAACACGCGCGGATTGAAACTTGGGAAGCTCGTCCAGAACTCATTTACTACGGCGAAACTCGCCGCGCTCTTTGGTTTGATCGTTCTGGGAGTACTGATCGGCCGGCAAAGCGGCGTGATACAGGCGAACTTCGGAAACTTCTGGGGGGTGCGTGGGGCGCTGGATGATTTCGGCGGCGGGCTAACCGCGGCTGCTACGTTTGGGCTGTTCGTGGGAATTTGCGTCGCCCAGACTGGCTCGCTCTTTTCCGCTGACGCCTGGAACAACATCACGTTCACCGCCGGCGAAGTAAAGAATCCGAAACGCAATATCCCACTCGCGCTCGCGTTCGGCACCGGCATCGTTATTACGTTGTACCTGCTAGCGAATGTCGCTTATCTCGTGACTCTGCCGTTTGACAAGATCCAGGGCGCCTCGCGCGTTGCATCAGATACGGCGAACGTAATCTTTCCAGGCAAGGGCGCGGTCATCATGGCCGTCGCATTTCTGATTTCAACGTTCGGCTGCAACAACGGACTGATCCTGGCGGGCGCGCGCGCGTACTACGCGATGGCGCGTGATGGATTGTTTTTCCGCAAATCGGGCATGCTGAATCACAAGCATGTGCCGGGATGGGGATTGTTGATTCAGGGAATCTGGGCGGCGCTGCTCGTGCTACCGCGAACGGTGAAGGTTGACGCGGCGGGAGCGGTCACCTATGGGAACCTTTACGGTAATTTGCTCGACTACGTGATTTCCGCCGCACTTATCTTTTACATTCTGACAATCGCCGGAATCTTTCGCTTGCGCCAGACGCAGCCGAATGCCGACCGGCCTTATAAAGCGTTTGGTTATCCGATCGTGCCGGCGCTGTATATTATCAGCGCGGCGGTAATCCTGATCGTTCTATTCATCTATCAAACGGCCACGACCTGGCCGGGCCTGATTATCGTGTTGACGGGAATTCCTGCGTACTTCATCTGGAAACGCGTAGGCACGGCGATGCCTGAAGAGGGTTCCGTCTCTGAAGCCGCCGCGGCGGCGCAAGGCGAATACTAGCGTCACAGACTTCAGTCTGTGCGCCACGAGTTATCACAGACTAGAGTCTGTGCCACTAAATCTGCGGAGGACGACTGATGGCTAGTCAACTGTTTCGAACTAAACCGCTCAGCATGCTGCTTGCGGAAGAGGCGGGCAGTCACCGCTTGCGCCGCGTTCTTGGTCCGGTGCAACTCACGGCCCTGGGTGTCGGCGCGATTATCGGCACCGGCATCTTTATTCTGACCGGCGTCGCTGCGCACGACCGCACCGGGCCGGCGCTGATGTTGTCGTTCGTGATGGCGGGACTCGCGTGCGTGTTTGCCGCGCTCTGTTACGCAGAGTTCGCTTCAATGGTGCCCGTTGCGGGTTCGGCTTATACATACGCGTATGCGACGTTGGGCGAGCTGTTCGCATGGATCATCGGTTGGGATTTGATCCTGGAGTACGCAGTGGGATCGGCAACAGTTGCGCACGGCTGGTCGGCGCACTTTCAGGAGTTCATTCCGATATTTCACGAAGGACTGTCGTGGATTCCGGCGAAGATACCCGAGATCTTCCGCTCCGCGCCGGTTAATTATTGTGTGAATGTGGATGTTAAC
>JBKPPE010000484.1:0-4704 GCA_046733375.1 Acidobacteriota bacterium
CGTTTGCGGATTTCCTGAATGCGACGTCCGATGAAATCGTCTTTGGTCCGAACACGACGACGATGATTTATCACCTCTCGCGCGCCCTGGGTCGGACGATGGGGCCGGGCGATGAGATTGTCACGACGGAGTTAGAGCATCACGCCAATGTTGCACCATGGCAGGCGCTCGAGGTTGAACGCGGAGTGACATTGAAAGTCGCGCAGATGGATCCCGAAACCGGACAACTCGATTGGAATGATTTCGCGAGGCTCGTTACGAAGAACACGAAGATCGTCGCGTTCGGCGCCGGCTGTAACGCGCTGGGCACGGTCAACGACTTTCGCGGCGCGGTTGAGCTGGCGCATTCGGTGGGCGCCCTTGCGCTAGTTGATGCGGTTCACTACGCGCCATATTTTTTGTGCGACGTGAAAGAAATGGACTGCGATTTTCTCACCTGCTCGGCTTATAAGTTCTACGGGCCGCACGTAAGTGTCTTCTACGGCAAGAAAGATCTGCTGGAGTCGGTCGACTTTCCAAAACTTCAGCCCGCGCCCGATGCCGGACCGGAACGCGCCGAGATGGGAACACAAATTCATGAAGGCATCGCCGGCGCCGCGGCGGCTGTCGATTTCTATGCGTCGTTGAGTGGCACAGACTTCAGTCTGTGTGACAAGACACTCACCGAGCCGGAAAACACAGACTTACGTCTGTGCCACAATCGACGCGAAGCTCTCGAGAGATCCTTCGCAGGCCTCCGGGCCCACAGCGCGCCTCAAGTTGTTCGGCTCTGGGAAGCATTATCAAACATCAATGGCATTCGTCTTTTCGGTCCGCCTCCGCACGTGGCGCGCACACCAACCGTTTCTTTCATCGTGAAGAATGTCGCATCGACCGAAGTTGCGCGCCGCTTGGCTGAACGCGGACTGTTTGTCTCACACGGCGACTTTTACGCGCAGACGGTAGTGGATCGCTTAGGCCTGCAACCGGAAGGGCTCGTGCGTGTCGGCTGCGCCTGCTACACGAACGATGACGAAGTTGATCGGTTGATTGAAGCTGTGCGTGAAGTTGGGCTCGGCTAGTGATTCGCTCCGGAGGAGCGAGATATTTATAGCCCGCCGTAAGAAAACCCTTTGAAGCTCCGTAGGAGCGACATGGTTTTTTATTTCGCTCCTACGGAGCTTAAATTTAATCACGAATCCGATTCTATAAATATTCTGCTCCTGACGGAGCACCGAGATGAAGCAATACCACGAAATCCTACGGTCTATTCTTGAATCGGGCGTCGAACACAATGACCGCACTGGCGTCGGCACGATCTCACATTTCGGCTTTCAGACGCGTTTCGACTTGCGTGCAGGATTTCCGATCGTCACGACAAAGCGAGTGCCCTTTCGCTGGGTTGCCGAAGAATTGTTCTGGTTTTTGTCGGGAGATACGAACGAAGGAAACCTGCGGGCACGCGGCGTGGATATTTGGAAGGAATGGGCCGACGAAGAGCACACGCGCCGGTTTAGCCGTGGAGCCGGCGACCTCGGCCCGGTTTACGGATATCTGTGGCGGTCTTTTGGAGGACATTACCCAAACCGCGACGGCATCGATCAGATCGCGCGCCTCATCAACGAAATCGAAACGAATCCAAATTCGCGACGGTTGATCGTCAGCGGCTGGGATCCGCGCGAGTGCGACAACGTCGATTTGCCGCCGTGTCACACGCTGTTTCAATTTAAGATTGAAAACGGGAGTGCGGGCAGCCCGGCGGCATCTCGTCCCGGGAGCGCGGGCATCCTGCCCGCATCCCGTTCCATCCTTCACTGTCAGCTCTATCAACGTTCTGCCGATGCGTTTCTCGGCGTCCCTTTCAACATCAGCTCTTACGCGCTACTGACACATCTGGTCGCGCACGTCTGCGGTTTGCAGGTCGGCGAGTTCATCTACACGCTGGGCGACTATCACATTTACAAAAATCACCTCGAGCAGGTCCAGGAAGTCCTCTCGCGCGAACCTCTGCCGTTACCGAAACTCGAAATCAACGATGCTGACACCCAATTGCGCGGACTCGACGGCCTCCTGAATTTCCGTTACGAGCATCTGGCGCTCGTCGGTTATCAATCCCACGCGAAGATCGCGGCTCCCGTGGCGGTGTAATTGCACTTGCGCTACTCTCTTGGTTAATCGAAACAACTTGGAAGATGACGATTCGGCGTCCATCTGTCTTTTTGTCTTTTGCGTTTGCGGCGATCGCGGCGTTTTGCGGGAGCGCGATTGCGCAGACAACACAATCGCCGCTGCCACCGCCGACTGGCTACGTTAACGATTTCGCCGGCGTAATCGATCAGCAGACCAAAGACCGGTTGGAAACGACCCTCACAAACCTCGATCGCGAGCAGCAGATTCAATTCGCGGTTGTCACCGTCGACAGCACGAATGGACAGGATATCTTCGACTATTCGTTAGCGGTCGCGAGAGGCTGGGGCCTCGGTTCGAAAGACACGAGCAAGCCAAGTCTGCTGCTGCTGGTGGCCATTAAGGATCGAAAGTATCAGGACCAGACGAGCCGTCACCTCGAGGGTGATTTACCGGACGGACTAACCGGGCAAATTAAGCGCGAGAAACTGGTGCCTGCATTTCGCGCGCAACAATACGGCAAAGGCTTAGAGGATACGATCAATGCTTACATCACCGAGGTCGCCGCGAAGCGCGGCTTCAGCACTGACAAAATTTTCGCGCCTGGCGTCAGTGCGCCCGTCCGGCCAAGCAAGGGCGGCAGCGGTAGCGTCTGTGTTTCCGCGTTCGTTGTCTTAGCGATCGCGATTTTCATTTTGATCGTATTGATTCGTATTGGTAAGAGCGGTGGACGTGGTGGATTCGGGGGCGGCGGTGGCTGGCTTGGCTGGATGATTGCAAGCGCAATTATGAATAGCGGCCGTGGCTCAAATTCGAGCGGTTGGGGCGGTGGCGGCTTTGGCGGATTTGGTGGCGGTGGCAGTTCAGGGGGCGGCGGATTTGGAGGCTTTGGCGGCGGTGGGGATTTTGGCGGCGGCGGTTCGGGCGGCAGTTGGTAGCGGTTAGGTTGATTTAACCCCATTTACTTAGTATTCAGTTGCGAAAGGAGTCCACATGGATAAGAAGCCAATCATCATTTTGGGGGCGATACTTGGTGTAGTGTTGCTGGTGGTCGTGATCCTGGCATGTTCGGGCATCGGGGGCTACAACACGCTGGTGACTAAACAACAGACGGTGCAGGCGCAATGGTCGCAAGTCGAGAATCAAATGCAGCGCCGCGCCGATCTGATTCCGAACATCGTGGCGACCGTCAAAGGAATTGCCGGGCTGGAAGAGAGGGTGTTCACGCGAATTGCGGAAGCGCGCTCGCAACTTCTTTCGACGATGCAAAACCCGAACAGCACCACCGAAGATAAGATCGCCGCCGATTCAAAGTTCAATCAGGCTTTGCGCGATGGTGGACTTCTGGGCACTGGCGGTCGGTTTCTTTCAATCACGGAAAACTATCCGCAACTAAAGTCGAACGAGAGTTTTTTGAAGTTACAGGATGAACTTGCCGGCACGGAGAATCGGCTGGCGACAGCGCGCAACGATTACAATTTGGCCGCGCAGGATTACAACACGACACGTAATCGCTTTCCGACGGTTCTCATTGCGGGGATGATGGGATTCAAGGAACAACCATATTTCAAAGCCGACGAAGGCGCGCGCCAGGCGCCAAAGGTCAATTTCAATCAGTGAGAAGGTGAAACGATGGCCGGCAACCCAGCCAAACTTGAGAAGCTGATTGACGATCTGCGCGTGGCGCATGGCGATAATCTCGGAGCGATCGTCCTTTATGGCTCAGCGGCGACTCGCGATCACACAACGCCGCGTTCGGACCACAATTTGTTGATTGCTCTCGAGCGAATAACGCCCGATGATTTGCGGGTCGCCCACGACGTATTGAGCGAATGGCACAAACTCGGTCAGCCGACGCCTGTTTACTTCACGGTCGCCGAACTCCAGGAAGCAGCCGACGTTTTTCCGATTGAGTTTCTGCAAATGGAGAAGGCAAGGAAGGTTCTTTTCGGCCGCGATCCATTCGAGTTCGTGCAGATCTCGCAAGCAAACCTGCGCCATCAAACTGAATACGAGTTAAGGACGGGACTGATTCGCTTGCGGCGGCTTTACATTCCCGCGTCCGCTTCGGCGACAAAGTTGTCGAACCTAATGAGTGACAGTCTCGCGAGCTTTGCTGCGCTGTTTCGCGCATTCTTGATCTTGAAGGATCAAGAGCCGCCGGTGTCGAAAGAACAGACCATCAGTGCGACGGCAGATCTGCTTAATCTCGATGCCACGCCGTTCGAAAGAATCCTAAAACTGCACACGAATAAAGAGTCAGCACTGACTGATGACGAAGCCAACGCTTTGTTTGGGAGTTATATGACGCAAGTTGAAAAAGTGATTGAGGCTGTCGATCGGCTCGAATAACGTGAGGCTGAGCCCGAGTCGCACGCCCAAATTGCGGCAGCGATTCACCGCTAGTCATCGAACTCATTGGCGGATGACGAGGGCGAGTCCCACGATGCACAGAATCAGGCCGATGACATTTCGCAAAGACAACTGATCCTTAAAGGCGATGAGACCCAGAGGAATGAGGACAATAGCTGCGGCGGCATTCGTCGCAACGGCCGCGATGCTTATCCTCCAACCGGTGCGATACGCCAGCAGAAAACC
>JBKPPE010000485.1:0-12226 GCA_046733375.1 Acidobacteriota bacterium
GAAGAAACCTGATACAAGTTTGAGAAAAGGAATGTAGGCGACTTTCCTGATTCTCGGAGCCGCGCTCGATAATCGGACAGCGATGGGAAAAGATTATCCGGCGGAATTATCGCAGGAGTATCACAGCGTCGCCGTCTTGACGCATTTATTGACTACAAATCCAACTCGCTTTTGCCGACTACTTGGACGAGAGACTTCGCATCGCGTCGCGAGACGTTGCGCGAGCCCGGAACAGAAATTATGCGTGCAATGATTTCGGAAGTCGTTGTGCGAATTGTGATTTCGTCACCGGGATGAACTTCGTGCGCGGACTTCGCAACGCGCGCGTTGAGTAAAACACACCCCGCTTCACAGAGCTTCTGAGCTGTGGTGCGGCGCGGGCAAAGGCGACTAAGTTTGAGGAAAAGATCGAGCCGCATTTTTCGCGAGCAAAGAGCAAAGCGGTAAGGGCCAAGAGTTTAACTCTTTGCCCTTGGCTCTTTGCGCTTGGCCGCGTTACGGCTTCGCGTTCTTGTCCTTCTTGTCTTTTTTGGAAGTGGTTTTGGTCGCGGCCGCCGGCGGAACGATCTTTAGCAAAGGCTCAACCGCCGCCCGATATGATTGCGCAATGCTCACATAGGCGTCGTTGCGCAATTGCTGCATGTAATCTTCGCGCTCTTTAGGCAAGCGCTCCATCGTGATCGCCTGGCGCACGGCCATTTCGTTGAAGGTCGGCGTGTTTGAACCACTGGTTCGGGCATCGACGCGTAAAATCTGATACCCCTCGTCCGTTTTCAAAGGGTCACTGACACTACCCTGCTGAATATTTTTGATCGCTGCCGCGATGTCCGGCCGCAGGTTTGGAACTTCGAAGAGTCCGACTTTGCCTTTGTTTTGCTGGCTTCGCTCGGAATACGCAGCGGCCAGGGTTCCGAAATCCGCGCCCCCGCGAATCTGCACAACCAGCTGAGTAGCGCGCGCCTTAACATCCGCCTCATTCTTGCCGGCAAGACTTAAAAAAATCTCGGACAGCTCAACGGTTTCCGGTTTGAGAAATTTATCTTTGTGCGTGTCGAAATACTTGCGTAGCTCGTCGGTCCCGAGGCCGTAAAAGAGTTTGGAATCGACTTCGCTTTCCAACACTGCTTGCTTCATCATTTCGGTGCGCATCGTCTGCCGAGTTGTCACGGGATCAACACCGGACTGCCGCATTGCTTCTTCAAGTTTTTCAATCGTGGGGATTTTGTTCTCCTGAGCCACCTCGAGCATCCGCTTGTTCACTTGCGCTTCGACGCGCTCGCTCAGATCTAGTTCCTTTCCTTTTTGCAGCAACAACTCTTCGTTGATAAGCGTCGCGATTAGCTCCGCTTTGCGCTTTTCCACTTCAGCCTGCGCTTGCTGTTCGGTCATGCCGTTCTGCTTCAAAGTCTCGACGCGCTCTTTCATTTCGCGTTTCAACTGTGAAAGCGTCACGACGCCGTCATTCACCTGGGCGATAACTTCATCGATGACGACTGGCTCGCCTTCCTGGGCGGTGGCGATTGAGGGCAAGAAAATGACCGTCGCCGCGACAAACAGCGCCGTCAGTATTAAATTGAACTTCATTAGTACTCCTTAATTTGGAGTGCGGTAACTTGGTTACCGCTTTCTCCTTAATCACGAAACAAAGCGGCGACAAGTCGTCGCACTCCAAAGTGCAGATTCTAACCGTCGCTGCGGATTTGCAGCAACACGCGACGGGCAACGGCCAGGACTTCATCTCGTTCGTCTTGGGTCAGCTCAAGCCGTAAAACCCCGTTGGGAGTGAAGGATGCGCCTTCCCGAACCCTGACCATTTCCATCAATTTTTCCGGCGCCACCCGTGCTCGTTCACTCAATTTGATAGCAATACCGCCGGGAGCGCGGTCGATCGAAATGACCCCCACATCCTCCGCGGCTTGCCGCAATCGCGCGTAGGCGAACAGGTCGTCTACCGATTCCGGAATCCGGCCATATCGATCTTCAGTTTCAGTCCGAATTGCCGATAGCGCATCTTCATCCCGCGCCGATGACACGCGCTTGTAAGTTCGCAGCCGCTGTCCCATTTCGCTGATGTAGGTTTCAGGAATGGCCACGTCAACGCCGAGGTTGATCGTGACGCTGGTTTCGTCTTCGACCTGCTCGCCACGCAACTCAGAAACCGTGCGCTCGAGCATCTGCGTGTAAAGATCGAACCCGAGCGCGTCCATGTGACCAGATTGTTCGCCGCCCAGAAGGTTGCCGGCGCCTCTCAACTCCAAGTCCAAAGCCGCGATCCGGAAGCCGGCGCCTAACTCAGAGAACTCTCTAATGGCCGCCAAACGTCTTCGCGCGATCGGCGAAAGCTCCTGTTCGGCGGGAATCAAGAGATATGCGTAAGCCCTGCGGTTCGAGCGGCCTACGCGCCCTCGCAACTGATAAAGCTGAGAAAGACCGTATGTATCGGCGCGGTTTATGATGATTGTGTTCGCGCGCGGGATGTCTATTCCGTTCTCAATAATCGTTGTTGCAACCAGCACATCATATTTGTAATCAATGAAATCCAGCATGACGCGCTCCATCTCTTTTTCATTCATCTTGCCGTGACCGACGGCGATGCGCGCCTGTGGCACCAGCCGTTGCACCAGGGCCGCGATAGTCTCGATTGACTCGACGCGATTGTGAATGAAAAAGATCTGACCGCCGCGTGACAGTTCAAGTTCGATCGCGGATTTGATCACCGCGTCCGAAGACTGTACGACCTGAGTTTGAATCGCCAGGCGATCGCTGGGCGGAGTTTCGATCAGGGACATGTCGCGCAAACCGCTGAGCGACATGTTCAGCGTGCGGGGAATCGGTGTGGCCGAAAGCGTCAACACATCGACGCGCTTCTTAAGCTGCTTCAGACGTTCTTTGTGCGCAACGCCAAAGCGCTGTTCTTCATCGACCACTACCAGTCCGAGATCCCTGAAACTTACGTCCTTGGAAAGCATTCGGTGCGTGCCGATGACGACATCAACTTCACCACCTTCGACCCGCTTGACGACTTCTTTCTGTTCCTTCGACGAACGGAAGCGTGAAAGCAAATCGACCTTCACGGGAAACGCCGCGAACCGTTGTCGAAACGTCTCGAAGTGTTGATACGCAAGCACCGTCGTCGGCGTCAGTATCGCGGTCTGCTTGCCGTCCATGACCGCTTTGAACGCCGCACGCATCGCAACTTCCGTCTTGCCATAGCCCACGTCACCGCACAGCAGCCGATCCATCGGGGTCGGCGTCTCCATGTCGTTCTTTACGTCTTCGATCGCTGTTTCCTGATCCGGCGTCAGCGTGTATTCGAATCCTTCTTCGAATTCGCGCTGCCACGGCGCGTCGGGCGGAAACGCATGGCCTTGCACGAGCTTGCGCTCGGCGTACAGCCGTAGCAGTTCATCAGCCATGTCGCGCATGGCGCGCTTGGCTTTCGCTTTCGTCTTTTGCCAGCCAATGCCACCGAGTTTGTCGAGCGCCGGTTGATGGCCTTCCGCGCTCGAGTAACGCTGCACCAGGTCGAGTCGCTCAACCGGAACGTAAAGCTTCGCCTCGTCCGCGTAGTAAAGCAGCATGAATTCGCCGCGTTTCGGAGCGACGACGGCGCCGGTCGGCTGCGAGGGACCAAGGTCAAGTGTGACGAGGCCGCCGAAACGTGCAATCCCATGATCGATATGGACGACGTAATCGTCTACTTTCAGATCGCGGAAGTCTGAAAGAAACGCGGCAGCGCGCGCGCGTCGCTTCTTCTCGCGCTTGATCGCCGCACTGCGTCGTTCGATGGCCGGCTCCGCCGCTTCGTCGAATAGATCAGCTTCGACGTGAACGACCAGAAGCGCGGTCGGAAGTTCGAATCCGCCGGAAAGTTTTCCAAACGTGACGACGGCGTCGACTAAAACGGATTCTGAAACGTCTTCGAAGGAAGTAAGGCGCGCGTTGACTTCGTACTCACGGAGAATTTCGGTGACACGTTCGGCGACACCGCGACTGGGCATCACGAAGAGCGTCGTGCTCGCTGAGTTAGCGTGACGATCGATTACGTCACGCGCGAGATCGGGCAGTCGCCCGTGATAACGCATCACCGATTGCGCTTTCCAATCGATCTCGGTTGTGTCAGGAAGAATTCCCCTCTCCGCGCGCGGAGAGGGGTTAGGGGAGAGGTCGGGCCGCAACGCAACCCCACCCTCAACCCCTCCCCGCTCGCGGGGAGGGGAGACATCCACATGCGGAAACAAAAACAGCGGCCGCTTCGGTGCGCGTTCTTTACCAACCGAAATCTTTGGCTGCTCGGCATCGAGGGCCAATTCCTGATCGAGTTTCGCGGTGGTGCGGCCCAACGCCCGTAACTCGACTCGCTGCAATTCATCAATTTTCATGCGCAGCTCTTCAGCCGTCAGATAAAGCTCTTCAGGCCGCAAGCCCAGATCGTCCGCTGCGTCGTTCTCGGCAAAACGATCGGCCAGCGTTTGAAAAGCGGTGGAGAGGTAATTTTCGACCGCCACCGGCTCATCGATCACCAGTACCGCGTCCTGCAAATAATCGAAGGCGCAGGACTTGTTTTCGCGGCCAAGGGAAATCAACCATTCCCAACCCGGAAAACTTTCGCCTTCATCAGCGTAAACAGTCCGGTCCCGCAGGCTTCGGTTGAACCGGTCATCGCGCCAGCGCAGGCGCGCGCGCGATGCCCACTCACGAAAGTCTGAAGCACGCACCACCAATTCGCGCATCGGCGCG
The DNA here is from genome assembly GCA_046733375.1 of Acidobacteriota bacterium. Lineage (GTDB taxonomy): Bacteria > Acidobacteriota > Blastocatellia > Pyrinomonadales > Pyrinomonadaceae > UBA11740. Next base: position 4,741 of record JBKPPE010000485.1, read on the forward strand.
ATCTCAACTTGCTGAAGTTGTGTAGTCGAGAGTTGTGTCTCCGGATCAAACTCGCGAATCGAATCAACGGTGTCGCCAAAGAACTCGATGCGCACCGGCGCGTCGCGTCCCGGCGGCCAGACATCGAGGATGCCGCCGCGCATCGACAACTCACCGACGGCGGCAACTGGATCCTCGCGCACGTAACCGGCCGCGGTCAGTTTGTCGACGAGTTCTTCGGGCGCGACGTCTTCGTCGCGGCGAATCATCGCGCCGGCTTTCATAATTTCGTCCGGCCCAACCATGCGACGGGCCAACGCGCGTGCCGTTACCAGCACAAAATCAGTGGCCCGCGCATCCTGTGCGTGATCCACGGGCGAGACGCCCGTGCCACCTTGCCGGCTGCGCGCCAGCCGCCACAGCGCCAGCGCGCGTCTTTCGAGCGTTTCTGCGTGCGGCGAACCGCCGGCGTACGGATCACTCTCCGAAGCGGGCAGGATCGCGACAGAGTCTTCACAGTGCGTCACGCCGCGCAGGGCGCAGTACCAAAAGCCAATGTCGCGCTGCCAGTTTTCAAGATCGCGTTGTGCCGGCACGACCAAAGCAAATTGCTTTCCCGTTTCGCGTTGCAGCGCCGCAAGTACGAGCGCGCGTCCGGGCGCCGCAACGAGTCCGCTGACCGAAATCACGCGCGCACCACGGCGGATCAAATCGAGCACACTTCGAAATTCCACGCTGTCGAGAACCATTTGCAGCGTCGATTGGAGTGTTGACCTCGTTGTTAATCCTGTTGTCATTAATTCAGTGGAATAACCGCAGAGTGCGCAGAGGTATTCGCAGAGTAACGCAGAGAATGCCCTCTGCGTACCTCTGCGAGACCTCTGTTGCCTCGGCGGTTAACTATTTCTTCTAAGCCGCTCTATCAGAGCACTCGTCGAGGCGCCTTCAACAAACGGCAAGCTCACGACGCGTCCGCCCGCGGCTTCCACTTCTTCGCGGCCGTGAATCTGATCGAGCGAATAATCACCGCCCTTGACCAAAATGTCGGGCACCAACTCCGCAATCAGCGATCGCGGCGAGATATCCTCGAAAATCGTGACGTAGTCGACTGCTGCGAGCGACGCGAGAATTTCGGCACGATCGTTCTCGCTCATTAACGGTCGCGTGTCGCCTTTCAACTCGCGGACCGAAGCGTCGCTGTTAACCGCCACGACCAGCGCATCGCCCAACTCACGCGCCTGCTGCAGGTAACGCACATGGCCGACATGCAACAGATCGAACACGCCATTCGTGAAGACAAGTTTCTTGCCGGCGTTGCGCAGGGATTGTCGCTCAATGAGCAGTTCATCGCACGTCAGAATCTTTTTTCGCCTCAAGGTCAAACTGAAATTGTACGAGCGCAATTCGTAAACGGCAAAAAGGTGTCAGTACCGAGGCAGTCAGTACCGCGAGCGGTAGCGACCGGGTAAAAACGACGCGACCCCGTCGTGTACAGATCTCAATCGCCGCCGCAAACGCTTTTTGTCTATTCACGATTTACCATTTACTATTCACGATTGCGATGACGGTGCCTTTTCTCGAAGAAAACGATCAAACAGTAGCGCGCCGCGAGCATCTCGAAGCTCTGCGGGCGTTGGTCGGGAACGTCTATCCCAACAAGTTCGAGCGCAGCAACGTCACCGACACGACCGCCGGCGAAGACACGATCACTTCCATCGTTGCCGTGTTCAAGAAGCATGAACCACCGGTCCAGGAAGGCGAAAAACCTTCGGCGGATGTGCTCGAAGTCGCCAATACAGAGCTCAATGAGATTCGAGTGCGCATCGCCGGCCGCATCGCCGCGCCGCCGCGTGTGATGGGAAAGGCGGCCTTCGTGCACCTATCCGACGGCGTCTCGCGCTTGCAGCTTTACGTGCGCCGCCAGGATGTCGTGGGGTTGCGCAACGACGCCGAAGGCGGCGAGGTTGATGGCTGGGAGTTGTTTGGTCTGCTCGATCACGGCGATTTCATCGGTGTCGAAGGCTACCTGTTTGTCACCAAGACCGGTGAGCTCTCTGTCCATGTTGAGAAGTTGCAATTTCTTTCCAAGGCGCTGCTGCCGATGCCTGACAAGATGCATGGCATCAACGATCCGGAGATTCGTCAGCGCCAGCGTTACGCCGATTTAATCGCAGGAAGCTTAAAGCTCGAGCGCGACGAACAGGACTTAACGCCGCGCGAAGTTTTCGAACTGCGCGGCAAAGTCGTGCGCGAGATTCGCCGCTTTCTCGATCAGCACGGCTACGTGGAAGTCGAGACGCCAATGCTCACCGCGAAGGCGACCGGCGCGCTGGCGAAGCCGTTCAAGACGCATCACAACGCGCTCGACATCGATCTCTACGCGCGCATCGCGCCGGAACTTTATTTGAAGCGTTTGGTTGTCGGCGGATTTGAAAAGGTCTACGAGCTGAACCGCAATTTCAGAAACGAAGGCATCTCAACCAAGCACAATCCCGAATTCACGATGCTGGAATACTACTGGGCCTACGCTGACGTGAACGACATGATGGATTTGCACGAAGAGATGATGCGTGCGGTTGTGCAGGTCGCGACTGGCGGGTCGAGTGTTAGCTACGGCGAGCACGAAATTGACTTCTCACAACCATTCCGCCGCATTTCGATGCGCGATGCCATTGCCGAGTTCGGAAATCAGCAGGTTGATAAAGACGAATCGGCAGAGCGAATTGTCGAACTGTTTGAAGAGTTGGCTGAACCTCACTTAATCCAGCCAACTTTCATCACGGATTTCCCGAAGCCGATCTCGCCGCTTTCGAAAGCTTCGCCGGCGGATCCTTCAGTCGCCGAACGCTTCGAATACTTCGTGGGCGCACTTGAATCAGCCAACGGCTTCTCTGAACTAAATGATCCCGAAGAGCAGTATCAGCGCTTTAAAGAACAGGCACAGCAGCGCGAGCGTGGTGATGAAGAAGCGATGGTGATGGATGAAGACTACATTCGCGCGCTGGCTTACGGCATGCCGCCCGCCGCGGGAATTGGCGTCGGGATCGATCGTTTAGTGATGCTGCTCGCCAACAGGCAATCAATTCGTGATGTGATTCTGTTTCCTCACATGCGACCGGAGAAGAGAGACACGGAGACAGGGAGACACGGAGACGCGGTGACGGGGAGACGCGGGGACACGGCGAATTAACAAGACGATTTCTCCGCGTCCCCGGGTGTCCCCATCTCCGCGTCTGTCTTTTACTTCGCCGGCGTTTCCTGATGAAAGACCGCTTGCCACGTTCCTCGTCGTTTCATCCAGACGCTGCTGGCCCATAGTGTCCCGGATATTGACTGCCCGCCGCAGGTGCCGTCTTGTGTTCCTTTGTAAGTAATCACGGCAGTGTCGGCGCTGAACATCGTCAGTTTCCAGTCGCTCAAGCTGAAGGACCGAACATCGCAACCGTTCAGACCGTCGGTCGTGCTGTTCTTGCCTGACACGCCCATATCGCTGACGCCCACAACGTCCGCCGCGAGATGCCTCTGAAACGGTTTTGGATCCTTGTTTTTCCATGCAGTCCATAGCGCCGTTTCCATTTCCGAAAGTTGTTTCTGCAACTGCGCTTTGCTCACGCGTGGCGCGCGAGGCTTCGCGGCCGGCGAGGGCGACGCCGTCGGCTGCGGTTGCGCAAAACAGAAACCGGCGAATGCCATGATGAGAATGGCTGCAAGGGGTAAATGTCTCTTCATCCGTTATTCTCCTTCGAAGTTATCGGGGTGAAAATGCGCGGAGTTTCTACTATCGCAAAAGTGTCCTGTCAATGGGTCTAACGGAAGGTCGTGCCTTAGCTTCTCTTTGCGGCACTTTGCGTCTTTGCGAACTTAGCGTGAACCTGACTGCTCTTGATCGGTTACCTCACGCAAAGGCGCAAAGAAAAACCGCAAAGTAAGAGACGCTCACCGGAAGGTTTGTCAGCCGGAGCAGCCGCGTGGCATCCTGAGAGCAATGTTTGTGGACAGCAAGATCAAGACGCGTTTGCTGCGGCGCATGGGCGAGGCGATTGAGGACTTCGGCATGATCGCCGACGGCGATCGCGTGATGGTTTGTATGTCGGGCGGCAAAGACAGCCACACGCTTTTGGATTTGCTGCTCGATGTCCAGAAGCGCGCGCCCGTGAAGTTCGATTTGTTGGCGGTCAACCTCGACCAAAAGCAGCCTGGCTTTCCTGCCGACGTGCTGCCGGCTTATTTGCGTGAACGCGGCGTGCCGTTTCGCATGGTCGAGCGCAATACCTACGCAGTCGTGAAGCGACTGGTGCCGGAAGGCAAGACCTACTGCTCAGTTTGTTCGCGACTGCGACGCGGAATCCTTTACAACATCGCGGTTGAGGAAGGCTGCACAAAGATTGCGCTCGGGCACCATGCTGACGACATCATCACGACCTTTCTGCTGAATCTTTTCTACATCGGCACATTGAAGGCGATGCCGCCGGTGCTTCGTTCCGACGACGGACGCAACACGATTATTCGCCCGCTGGCTTATTGTCGCGCCCACGACATTGCTGAGTTCGCGACCGAAGCCAAGTTTCCAATCATTCCTTGCGACTTGTGCGGTTCGCAGCCGAACCTAAAACGCGCGCGCATGGAACGTTTGATTTCGGATCTCGAAAAAGAAATTCCCAACATCCGCGCGTCGATGCTGACGGCGCTCGGCAACGCCGTACCGACGCATCTGCTGGATCCTGAATTGTTCGACTTCAAAAAACTGTCGGCCGGAACTGGCGATATCGACGCAGAACTGGATCTGGTTCTCGGCCATACTGACAGCGAGCCTGCGCTGGTCGCAATCGCCTAACACGCGGCTTGGCCGACCCAGGGATGAAGGCCCGCCTTTTTCGCTCCGTCAGGAGCGAAATATTTATAGAAAGTGCAAAATTGATTCAACCAAGCTCTGCTAGGAGCGTAAGGTTTTGCGAACGAACTTGCATTTCGGTTCCAACGGAACAAAAACGTAAGACCTTCCGCACATCAAGCGGCAAAGCCGCCGAACACTCGCATGACTCACGTTCTCGTTTGTGATTAAATCTGCGCCGCATGGCATCGGCGAACAAGCGTGAAATTGATCTAAGCCAGTTTCCTCCGGGCACGGTCACCGAGTACACGACGTTCGTCTGTCTCGCCTGCATCTTTGACATTTTCACAAAACAGCTAGGGCTTGCGCCGCGCACGGCGTTCTCTGAAATTAAACGGCACACGCCTGAGATTGAAGAGTTAACGAGCCGCGGTGCGCTGCGTCCTTACTTCGACAGCGACGAAAAGAAACCGCACTGTCCGTATTGTGGCAGCGCGGCGCGTTGGCTGGCGCGCTTTGACACCTTCTGCATCGAAGGCGGCAAGACGACTGATGCGCCGCGGCGCGCGCTGCTCAAGAAACTGCCGAAGGCTGACGATCAGTTTGTCGTCCTGGAAAAGAAATCCGATTCGCGCGCGGTCTTCTTTGAGTGGCTCGACACATTGGGTTTGAATCTCGACTTGAACGATGAAGCGTGGTTGGTTGAGGCGACGCGAAATTACCTCGCTCGGCGCGACGCAAAAACTAATTGGCACGAAACATTCGAAGGCGTCCGGCTGATCCGCCGCTCATCACGACTGGTGGATGGCTGGGAACGCGACGGTGCGCGGTTGTATCTGTCGCCGCCCCTGTACAGTGAGGCGATTCTGATTCAGTACCTCGTCAGTCGTTCACACGCGCACGGCGGCATGACGCTCGAAGGCCGCCTGACGCTGATGGATCTAATCCGAAAGCTTCGCTATGGCGGATACCTCGAACGAATAGGCGTCACCGAAATGGATCCTGGAGAGGTCTTCGAGCGCGTGGTCGACCATCTGGCGGCGACGCATGACTGGAGTTACAAACCACCGGCCAAGGCAGCGAAGAAAGCAAAGAAGTCCGCGAAGAAGAGTACAAAAGCGAAAAAATCCAGGAAATCTAAAGCGTCGGTTCCAGAGCCCGACGTGGTCGCGGCAGAACCGGTGAAGCTTTACTATTTGATTGACCGCCGCAACTTTCTCGATCAACTGAAGAGCGTCTACGCGAGCTATGCCTCTTGACGTGGCGACAGGGGAGATTTCCCGGCAACCCGCAACCGAACCACAGACATCTAGGCCACTGAAAGGACCAGCCGCCGCGAGCCTCTGAAGGTTGTCAAACGCTAGCGTTGATGCAGGCCCGCGGCTATAATCACGCACCATGAAAACGCATATCTATCGCTCGATCGCAGTCGCACTCCTCGCCCTTTTCTTTGCTCAGTCAGCCCTGGCCACGTGTGGTGGCGGTGGCGGTGGCGGAGGCGGTGGCATGGCGAGCGGGGGCGGTGGGGGAAGCAGCGCGCCTGTCTATGTGGTGCCGTGGAAAATCCGCAAAGCTACCGATCCGGCGCCGGCCGGTCTGGTGCTCTATTGGTTTCCGAGATCAGCCGATGAGATAAAGGCCTCGAGCTTGCGCCAGTCTCGCGTCCTTTCCCTGTACGCTTCGCAATGCGTCTCGATGGAACTAGCAGATGGGCGTACTCCGCATTCAAACGAACTTGTGGGCAGCTCGACTCTGCCGGTCGCGGTACTGGCTAAACCCGACGGAACAGCCGTCAACAGAGTCGAGAATACGAACGGCAAGCTCAAAGTCGCCGACGTCGAAAAAGTCGTTGACACAGAGATGAAGCAGCGCGAGAGCGACCTGACCGCGCAAATGAAGGAAGCGGCGGCGAAATCAACAACCGACAAGGACGGCGCGATCGCGATGTACCGTTCGGTCCTGGATCAGAAATGCATGTTTCCGAAGAAAGCGAAGGACGCACAGAAGCAATTAAAGGCTCTCGGTGTTACCGATGTCGGAGCTAACATTGCGCCGTCGCCGATTTTTGATCGCGCGCAGAGCGCGGCAATTGAAAGCGTGATGAGACACGGGCTGGCGGCTGAGAATCGTGCGCAATACGTGCTGGCTACAAATTTGTATGCGCAAGCACACCGCATGGATCCTGCAGATCCAACGCCGCTGCGATACCTCGGCGAAAACTATCGGCACAATATTGGCGATTGGGCGAAAGCTCGCGACGTGTTCAATCAAATTCTCGACATGCCTGCCGATCCGCTATCACGCTCGGTTGCCTTCCACGGCCTTGGCAAGATGACGATTCACGACGGTGAGTTCAAGAAAGGTCTGGAGTTGATGGAGCAGGCGATCGCCGAGTATCCGTTGGCGCTGGCTTATCGCAACCTGGCTGTCTACTGGAATTCAGAAGGTGACCCCGTGAAGGGAAACGAGTACACCGAGAAGGCTTTGGCGTTGGATCCGAAAGATCCGTACAACCTCGTATTCGCGGCGGTGTTTATGGCGGCGAATGGAAGAAAAGCGGAAGCGCTTCGGATCGCTCGGGAAAACATCAACCTGATGCCTGCCTCGTACAACTTAGCGGCAATCTTTGCGCAGAATGGCCAGAAGGATCGCGCGCTTGCGTTGTTGCGCCGGCAC
>JBKPPE010000486.1:0-11614 GCA_046733375.1 Acidobacteriota bacterium
GGATCCAAACGACGAGAAGAACGTCATTTTGGAAGTTCGCGCCGGAACGGGCGGTGAAGAAGCAGCGTTATTTGCCGGTGACATTCTCCGCATGTATGCGCGCTACGCCGAACGCCAGCGTTGGAAGATGGAGATTCTCGACGCGTCGGAAACCGGCATTGGCGGCGTCAAAGAAGCTATCGCGCTGATCGAGGGCGACAAGGTTTACTCGAAGCTGAAGCACGAATCCGGCGTGCATCGCGTGCAGCGCGTGCCACAGACTGAAGCCAGCGGACGCATTCACACATCGGCAATTACAGTCGCAGTCTTGCCGGAGGCGGAAGAAGTCGACGTGAAGATCGATCCAAAAGATTTGCGAATCGACACATTCTGTTCGTCCGGCCCGGGTGGACAGTCAGTAAACACGACTTATTCGGCCGTGCGAATCACGCACTTGCCCACGAATACTGTTGTTTCAATGCAGGATGAGAAGTCGCAGATCAAAAATCGCGAGAAAGCGATGCGGGTGTTACGTGCACGCTTGCAGGAGATTGAAGAACAGAAGCAGCACGAAGCAATTGCGAGCGACCGCCGTTCGATGGTGGGCTCGGGCGACCGCTCAGAAAAGATTCGCACCTACAACTTCAAAGAGAACCGCGTTAGCGATCACCGGATAGGATTGACGCTTCATCAGCTCGACATCGTCATGGATGGTGGCCTCGATCCGGTCATCGAGGCGCTCACCACGCACTATCAAGCAGAGAAGTTGAAAGAAGAAGCGGTCTCCGTCTAACCCGCGCTCACACCGCATCGCCCATCAAACTCGCGCGTTCTCATAACGCGATTACCTTTCAATCAAATTGCGTTTACCTTGCGTCGGCGCTTGAGCTCGCCAACCTCAAGAATCCCTCAAGGGGTCATTTGTAACCTGACAGCCATACCAATGCTGGTTCCGAATGATGAATGGAGGGTTGATCATGCAATCGACGAGTTCAATGGGACGCAAACGCGCTCGCTCCCTATTTTTCCGAGTTTTATTGGCCACAATTTGCAGCGCGGTGTTGGCGGTGGTCGTTATTCCGGTGACGCGCTTTCATTTGCTCAGCAGTGTCCTGGCCTCTAATCCAGGCAGCAGCACGATAGCTGTGCCGTCGACAACCGGTCAGACGGTCGTCATCAATTGGAGCGGCTCGATTCCGGCATTGGCGAACGAAACGAGTGACTGCTCGAAACTCGCAGACACTCCAGCAGTCGATCAGCACGTGTCCACAATCAGTGTTCCGACCGGCGTCTACAATTCCGTCAACGCGAAGTTCACGTTCAATATCAAATGGAACAACGCCGACAATGACGAAATTCTGACGGTCATTAAGCCGGACGGCACCACCTTGGCGTCGAGCGATGGGGGCGTTCCCAGCGAAACGGTTGAACGGAACAACCTCGCAGGTGGCGCTTATAAGATCGTCGCTTGCGGTTTCGTTAGCGGACCGGATCCGCAACCATACACCGGCTCGCTGACAATCGAAACGACATCAAACGCAACCCCAACACCTGCTCCGACAGCAACGCCTGTGGCGACTCCCGTCGTCCCGTACGTGCCGCGTTATTACAACTACGCGGCCGGACCGTCACTCGGCGACGGCGCTGGCGAGCCCACTATCGGCTATAACCTAAACACCAAGCGCGCAATGTACATCGCGGGTTTGCAAACTTTGCAGGTTACCTTCCCGGAAAATATCCAACCGTTGGGATCGATTCCGGAAGCCGGTCCGGCTGATTGGAAAGATGTTTCTTTCCTAGCGACACGAACCCGGTCTCTCGATCCGATCCTGTTCACGGATCAGGGCACCGGCCGCACGTTTGTTTCGCAACTCAACGATGTCTACCAGGTTTATGGCGCAACCGGCAATGGCAATACGTTAATCGGACTGAATAGTTTGATGGCGTACACCGACGACGATGGCGCAAGCTGGACACCGGCACAGGTCAATCCGCCCGATGGCAGTTACGACCATCAGACCGTTGGTGGCGGACCATATCCCGCCGCTTTGTCCGCATTAGCCAATCCGATTAACAAAGGACATGCGGTTTACTACTGTGCACAGGCGGGACAAACTGCTTATTGCTCACGGAGCGACGACGGCGGTTTGAACTTTGGCAAGTCCGTTCCGATCTACACGGCGGTGAGCAGTCCGGCCGGCGTGGGATGCGTTGGCATTCACGGTCACGTGAAAGTCGCGCCGGATGGAACTGTCTACATTCCGAATTTCAGTTGTGGCGGCAAACAGTCGGTCGTCGTGTCGGCGGATGGTGGGACAACCTGGGCGGTTCGTCAGGTACCCGACAGTCTTGCGCCGGTGTCGGGAGTCCTTGATCCGTCCGTCGGTATCAGTCAGAGCCCGCCTGAGCCTGGTGGCACGTCGAATACAATTTATTTCGCTTACATCGGAAAACAACCCGGCACGGTGCCCGCCGGCGAAGACAACGACAACCATATCTATATGTCTGTCAGTCGCGACCGCGGTGTGACCTGGGACAAACCGGTAGACGTCGGCCTGAGCGTGGGCGTTAAGAACGCGGTGTTTCCCGCTGTCGTAGCTGGCGACGCGAATCGGGCAGCCGTGGCATTCATCGGCACCAGCACCAGCGGCGACCACCAGCTCGCAAGCTTCAAAGGCACGTGGTATGGCTACGTTGCGCACACTTACGACGGCGGAAAAACCTGGACGACCGTCAACGCGACTCCTGCCGGCCCAATTCAGCGCGAAGCCTGCATTTGGAACGGAGGCGGCAGCAATCCATGTCGGAACCTGCTGGACTTCATCGACGCGAGTGTCGATGACAAAGGTCACGTGCTGTTTGCATTCGCCGACGGCTGCATCGATGGATGCGAAACGGGCGGACCCAACTCTTACAGCTCAAAAGCTTCAATCGCGCGACAATCGGGTGGCAAAGGGCTGTTCGCCCAGTTCGACACGCCCGAACCAGTCGTGTCAAAGAGTCCGTATCTCACTGGCTATCGTGACGACATGGCGTCTTATCTAAAGTGGAACGCTCCCGATAGCGGAGGCTCCGGCATCACTGCGTACAGAATTTATCGCCGCGGCAGCACTGGCGGTGCAGAAACGCTTATCGGTCAGGCCAGTTCAAAAGCGACAAGTTACAACGATCGGAACGTCGACGCAGCCGTGACGACTTACACCTATCGCATCACGGCGGTGAATGGCGTGGGCGAAGGCGCTTCAAGCAATTCGATCTCACTCGTCGTCGAGCCGCGCAGAGAGGCGACTGGAGCTTGCCAGACGCCGGGCGTGACAGTGGTTTCCGATCCGGCCGCCGATGAAAGCGATGCGCAGCCAACACACGACATCACTTCTGTTTCGATTGCTGAACCGGAAGATCAATCCGGAAAACTCGTGTTCACGATAAAAGTCGCGAACCTGCAAACGATTCCACCGGGATGGCGCTGGGCAGTTCGATTTGGCGTTAGCAAGGGCGGCGTGCAGCAAAGCCCGCCACTCGATGCCACCGGCGGCGCTTCGGAAGATTATTTCGTCTCGATGGTTACGAGCGACGGCCCGGCGCCGACGTTTACATGGGGCGTGACCAGCGTTCCGCAAGGTGCCAGTCGCGTCTTCACGACGAAGGGTTCGTTGGATGCGGCCAGCAAAGCTGAAGCGAACGGCGCAATCACGCTCGTGATTCCGAAATCGCAAATCAACAATCCCCAGCCCGGCGATCTTATCAATAACGTGCTCGGCAGCGTGCGTGCTACCGCGCCGTCCGCTGTACCGGGCAGCGGCGGTACGAACGAAACCATTCCCGACAGTACTGGTGGCGGCCTCTACACGTTGCGAAGCGCAACGCTTTGTTTGCCGAACACCGCGCCGGTCGCCGTAATCACGGCTAACACGGATGAAGGCGTGAAGCCACTAACCATCAACTTCAGTGGCAGCGGTTCGTACGACGCTGATTCAATCGATCAGATCGCCAGTTACACATTCAACTTCGGCGATGGCGGCGATGACGTGACCCAATCGTCACCCAACATCAGTCACACGTTCGTCGACGCCGGCGAGTACATTACACGTCTGGTGGTGACTGACTCACGTGGCAAAGTCAGTTCGAATACGGCGCAATTCCACGTCGAGGTGGCCGAATCAAGTCCATCGCCGACGCCAACTCCAAGTCCGTCGCCGTCGCCACAGCCTTCGTCATGCAAGGAAGACGATGACAGCAGCATTGCGTACTCGAGCGGCTGGCACTTGATTAATTCCGGCACCGCGAGTGGCGGCCATTTCCGCTATCACCAGGGAAATAGCAATCAGCATTTCGCTAGCGTCGATTTCACTGTGCCGAGCGGCAGCACCGGCGCGATTACGTACTCGTTTGGCAAGAGCACGAAGGGCGGGTCGGCCGATATCTACCTCGACGGAACGCTCAAACAAAACGTGAGTTACGCTGGCAGCAGCGGCGCGACACAAACTCCGGAATTCAAGTCTGAGTACAACGTGCAGTTCAGCGGCCTCGCCGCAGGCAGTCACAAACTTGAGATTCGAAATCTGACGGGGGTTGTCTATGTTGATGGCTTCTGTTTGCAAAATTCAGCGATCAGCAGCCAGCCGACAGCAGGCCCCGGCGCAACGAGCACTCAATCGAACAGCGTATCCGCCGGTCAGACAGCGACGGGAGGATTGACAGTGCCGGCAGGCACCCAGGAAATCTCAGTCGTAACTGAATCGACGGTCAACGTTCCGTACAAACTGGTGCTGGTTAATCCGTCTGGCGTGAGCCTGCAAACCGTCGACGCTGTGAACGGTGTCGCCGTGCTCAACGCGCCAGTAACTCAAAACGGCACGTACTTAATCAAAGTTGTAAACGTCAGCCTTGGGCCGTTGCAGTTCACCGTGACTGCAACACCCTTGGTTTGTCGTTGACGACATGTGGGGAGGGAAGACCTTCATTCAGAGGACCAGCATCTCTCGCCCCACTCGAGCGCCTCTCCGAGAGCTCGCCCCTCGGAGAGGCGTTTCTTTGTTCGCCGTATAGGTAATGCTGCAATTTCACTTGGCGATCCTTTGCGCCTTGGCGTCTTTGCGTGAACCGCCCGCTTGCTCACGGATAAGTCTCACGCCAAGTCGCAAAGACCGCAGAGAAAACGCAAACTAGGGCACTACAGCTCAGCGCCTAAACTTCCATTTTTCGCACTTTCCTCTTACCTTTGGCGACCATGCCGGTCGTCGCCGTCATCCCCAAACCAAACGCGGCAGTCGAGTTGCGCGAAGTTCCGACGCCTGAACTTGAAGAGAATTCTGCGCTGCTGGATGTCGAGCTTTCCGAAGTTTGTGGCACCGACGTTTATCTTCAAAGAGGATTACTCGAAGGAGTTCCCTATCCACTTGTTCCCGGGCACGTTTCGGTCGGACGCCTCAGCAAGATTCGCGGGAAGCTGTTTGATGTTGAAGGCCAGAAGTTTCGCGAGGGCGATCGCGTCACGTTTCTTGACGTGCATCGCACGTGCAACGCTTGCTGGTACTGCCTCGTCGCGAAAGCCACGACCCGATGTCCCCGGCGAAAGGTCTATGGCATTACGTACGGATTAGACGATGGATTGTGCGGCGGCTGGGCCAAGCAGATTCATCTGAAGCCTGACACGCGCTGTATTCGACTCGATGACGAGCCGGAATTATTCATGGCTGGCGGATGCGCTCTGCCGACTGCGTTACATGCAGTCGAACGCGGCGAGATTGCGATTGGCGATACTGTGCTGGTTTTGGGTTCTGGTCCGGTCGGCATCAACGCAATCATCCTGGCTTTGATGCGCGGCGCGCTGAGAGTCTTGTGCATCGGCGCGCCGCAGCATCGCCTCGAAGCCGCATCACTGGTGGGAGCGTCAGACGTTTTGAATTTTGAAGAAAACAGCGAACACGAACGGTTGGATTGGATATTGGAAAGAACGAACGGCCGCGGCGCCGACGTGACGATCGAAGCAACGGGCGCCCCTGACGCCGTCGTGCAAGCGATGCGCTCCACGCGTGACGCCGGCCGCGTCGTGGTTGTGGGTCAGTACACCGATCACGGCGAGACTTCGTTTAATCCTCATGTGGATCTAAACAAGAAGCATCTCGACGTGCGCGGTTGCTGGGGTTCAGACTTCTCGCACTTTTATCGCGCAGCGCAGATTGTTTCCCATTCAAATCGGCGGACACCATGGGAGATGCTGAAAAAGAAAATGTCGCGCTACGGATTGGATCAAGCAAACGAAGCGTTAGCGGATGTCGCGGCGGGTCGAGTGCTGAAGGCGCTAATTGAACCGGCGGGATGAAGTCAGTACCATCCGCGTGAGCGGATGGGTCAAAAGGGCAACCCTACTCGACCACTGACCTATTTGAGAATCCAAGCCGGGTGAGCGTCGCGAACATGAACGCCGAAGGCGTTTACCACCTCCAGCCCAGGGTTGCGCGCGCCAGCGCGCTACCCTGGGTAATGAACGAACATGAAATCGCAACCCTGAAGGGGTTGGCGAAGGCAGCGGTAGCCGGCGGGGAATTGGCGTTTACAAAAATGAATCGCTCGTAGCCGACCTATTCGCAACCCTTTCAGGGTTGGGATCTGTTTTGCCTGATTACCCAGGGTAGCGCGCTGGCGCGCGCAACCCTGGGCTGAAGGTAGTAAACGCCTCCGGCGTTTGGTCGTGCTACGACAGCGCTTACTGCCCTCCCGCAATCACATTTCCAACGCCCTTATCGCGCAGCATTCGATTGAAGGCGGCCACGTCCGTGCTCACCACGGCATCGAGCCGCTTCCGCAACTCCGCCAACTGCGCTTCGAACATTGACTTCACTTCCTGCTGTTGCGTGTTCGGTGGATAGTCGCCGTCACTCACGCCCCCGGCCAGGTAAGTGATCTTGCTGATCAATTTGTTCGGGAAGCGCGTCGTGTCCTGGCCCTGGCCACTGAACTTGCGCTGAATTAGATTGTCCTCGATGTCGGTCAGCTTCTTGTCGAGCTCGTCGGCCGCGCTCTTGACTGAAGCGTCGGTGACGACTTGCCGCAAGCTCACGAGTTGACCGCGAATGATCTCGATTTGGTTCGTTATATCCGCCGCCGATTCCAAATCCTTGCGCAACTCCATAAGCATCGCAGTCTGTTTCTGGACGTCTGCTTCATTGCCGCCCGAGTTCGGATCGATCATGACCTTGAGCGGTTGGCTGCCAACTTCCTGACCGTCGACGGACAATTTCACCGTGTATGTTCCCGGCGGCATGAGAACAGTCATGCGACCGCCTTCCGGCGCAGGCCGCCAGCCCTCGGCGTTCACCCGAATCTCCGGCGCGTAAGCCGGCGACGTGCGCAGACGAACCTCTTTCGAGTTCTCGTTGCGCAGGTTCCACCACACACGATTCAGACCCGCGGTCTTCGTTCCGCGAATTGTCTGCACGGTGTTGCCGGTCGCGTCGAGAATCTTGATCGAGACATCGCCCTTCGGCGCCGCTTTCAGGTAGTAATTGATCGAAGCGCCGTACGGCGGATTCTGACCCGCCGTCGGATCGTCATTCGAAGCGTATGGCAACGTGATGCCACGAAGGCGATAAGTCGAATGAACCGGGAAGAGATGAGAGTTCGAGTTCATTAGGTCCGCGGTCATCTGCTGAATCGGCGTGATCTCATCCATGATCCAGAAGCCGCGGCCGTATGTGGAGATGACCAAGTCGTTGAATTGTTCCTGTACCGTAATCCAGTAAACCGGCGCATGCGGCAGGTTGTTTTGCAGCGCCTGCCAGTTAGCGCCGTCATCGTAGGGAACATAAATGCCATTCTCAGTGCCGACGTAAAGCAAACCTGCGCGCGTGGGATCTTCGCGCACACAGTGGGCATAGCTCAGCATCGATTTGGGGATGCCGTTAACGATCAGCTTCCATGTCTTTCCGTAGTCAGCAGTTTTATAAATCCATGGATCGCGATTGTTGACCTGGTGGCCGTCAACCGTTATGTAAGCAGTGCCTGCGTTGAAGCGCGATGCCTCGATGTTGCTGACCGTGCCCCACGCCAGCATGTTCGGAATGTTCTTTGTGACATTCGTCCAATTCTTGCCGCCGTCGCGCGTGATTTGCACCAGGCCGTCATTCGTTCCGGCCCAAATTGTCCCCGCTTCTTTCGGCGATTCGGCGATGGCGAAGACGACGCCTGCGTACTCGACGCCAATGTTGTCGCCGGTGAGTCCGCCTGAGAATCCCTGACGGCTCTTGTCATTCAAGGTCAGATCGGGACTGATCACTTGCCAACTGTTGCCGCCGTCAGTGGTTTGATGAACGTACTGACTGCCGACATAGACCTTGTTGTGATCGTGCGGCGAGATGGTCAACGGCATCGTCCACACGAAACGATATTTCAGGTTCGCGGCGACCTCGCCACTGACGTTTTCCGGCCACACTTCGACATTGCGGGCCTGGCCGGTCTTAATGTTGTAAACCTCGACGATGCCGCCGACACTGCCGGAGCCGGACGCGCTCGACCAGATGATGTTGTTGTCGACGGGATCGGGAGTCGACCATCCGCTCTCGCCTCCGGCGACGCCGATCCAGGCGCTGCGGGGAATCCCACCGCCGCCGAAGCCGCCGCCGGCTCCCGTGCGACTCGGCCCACGATAGGACGGACCATCCTGTCGATTGCCGTACACGTTATAGGGAACTTGGCTGTCAACGGTGACGTGATACATCTGCCCGTTTGGCAGTTGAATCCGCTGCCAGCTCCGTCCGTGCGTGACGGAGATGCTGACTCCGGAGTCGTTGGCGATGGCGATGCGGCTGGAGTTCGTCGGATCGATCCAGATGTCATGATTGTCGCCGCCGGGGCTGCCGGCGAAGCCTCCACCACCGCCGCCACCGCCGAGGTTCCGCATGGTCAGACCGCCATCGAAAGAAACGTTGTACGGATTAGTGAGGAAGTGAAC
Source organism: Acidobacteriota bacterium (assembly GCA_046733375.1). Classification (GTDB taxonomy): domain Bacteria; phylum Acidobacteriota; class Blastocatellia; order Pyrinomonadales; family Pyrinomonadaceae; genus UBA11740. The sequence continues at coordinate 8,933 of JBKPPE010000486.1, forward strand.
TTCGTTTTCGTTGTCGGGAGAGACCTCAAGGCGGAAGTAATAGTGCGTTCGTCCGCCCATGCTGCGATCGTAACTGACGAGTTGCCAGTTCTCGCCGCCGTCATCCGAGCGCCAAAGCTTGCCGCGATCGGTTTCCTGTCCGTTCAGCGGAACTCCGTCGCCGGTTTCAATCATGGCATAGATGCGATTCGGATTGCTGCGCGCAATCGCGAGCGCGTACTTGCCAGTCATGCGCGTCGGCAGGCCGTGGCCCGTAATCTTCTTCCAGGTCGCACCTTCATCCCGCGAGATGAAAAGGCCGCTGCCGGGGCCGCCGCTTTCTCGACCCCACGTGTGAATCTCGAATTGCCACATACCGGCTAACAGAGTTCGCGGATTGTTCGGATCCATCACGAGGTCTGAGCAACCGCTGTTTTCATCGGTGAACAACACTCGCTCCCAGTGCGCGCCACCATCGGTCGTGCGAAAGACGCCGCGCTCCTGCTGTGGCCCATAAGCATGACCAACCGCGCAGGCCATGACGATGTCGGGATTATTCGGATCGATCACGAGGTGGCCGATGCGCCCGGTCTTTTCCAGGCCCATCAGTTTCCACGTCTTGCCGGCGTCCGTTGATTTATAGATGCCCTGGCCGACGGAGATGTGGCTGCGAATCCAGGCTTCGCCCGTGCCCGCCCAAATCGTGTTTGGATCAGACGGCGCGATTGCCAGTGAGCCAACCGATGAAACCGGCTGCGCGTCGAAGATCGACTCCCAATGAATACCTCCGTCGATCGTTTTGAATATGCCGCCTGACGCTGAACCTGTGTAATAGATGAACGGTTGACCGGGGACGCCAACGATTGACGTTGTGCGGTTGCCGACCGGTCCGATGTAACGCCAGCGCATAGCGTCAGTGTTAGTTTGTTGTGCGACTGCGCAAGTGAAAGCAGAAATAATTACGACCAGAGTAAAGACGGAACGTGTAAGTGTGGGCATCTCGACCTCCTGCAAGGGTGTTGTGTTTTTCCGTAGCCCAGGCGTTTACGCCTGGGACAACGAAACGTGTTTACGTTTGCCCATTTATGGGCGCGAACCGGTCGCCTCCTAAAGGAGGCTCTGAAAATTTCGCTGGGCGATTGGTCCTAGCCGCAAACGGCTGGGCCACAGAAAATCTAAACTTGAATTTGATTTCCCAATGCGACGAAGCGATCGACAGCCGCGCCGCTTGGGCCACTCATGAAAATCAGGTAAGGCCCTTTTTGAAACAGCATGACGCGCTTGCCTTCCTGATTCAAATAAATTCCGTCGACATCGCGCACGGTCGTGGTCGAGCCACCGCCTAATCCGAGCGCGCTGCGCGCGAGCAGCCATGTGCGCCACGCTTGAAAACTTGAGCCGTACTGCAAATTCATGACTACCCATTCCTGCCTGGACGAGTCGTTGTATCGCGCTGCCGTAAGCCGGTCAGGAATGAACGGTCGAAACTCTGACGGCAGATCGCCAGTCGCGCCAATCTGACTCTCGATTTGCGCGCCCGTCATGGTGCTGATTTGCACCAGCGTCAATTCACTCGGGGTTTGCGCCGGCAAAGTCCACAGCGCTTCCTTTGTTTGCGGATAATCGATCAACCCTTCGCCATTTCCGACATTCTTCGCGAGGTTATCGACGGAGGCGCTGACCGACGGATCCGCGCCGTAGAGAAGGATGACGACATCGCTGCCTTGCTTCGCAAGAACGTAGATGTTGCCTTGCGAGCCAACGATGTGCGATCCGGCATACGTCGCGCCTTTAGGACTTTGGACAGTGACGCTCGTCATCGTGCCGCCAGTTGACGTCTTAACTGACGTGGCGATGCCATCAACGAATCCGGTTTGCCCGGGCATCGTGGTCAGCACGCAGATGTAAATATCGCCGCCGCTGCCTGTGGTTGTGGTCGTCGAGCCCACCGGAATCTTTTTGTAAGTCGACGACGTCATCGCAGTCGCGCCTTTGGCGAGGCTCGACTTCGTTACGCCCGGCGGAAGCTTCGTTGTGGTCGTGTTTGTTTCGGATTTCGCAGTCGTGCCACCGAGCGCTTCAGTTTCAACGGTCGTGGGTTGGGTTTCTTTGTCGACTGGGAATTCGCTGAGTGTTCCCGCAGCACGTTCCGGAACAGCGGGCGCTTGCCGCACCGGCGGCGTGTATGATGTTCGATACCAGATGTAACCTCCACCGGCCAGGAGTCCGGCTACACCCAGTCCAATGATGACAAGACAGCCCATCATCAGCTTGCTGCGACGCTTCTTCGCCGGTACAGCAGGGACCGATGCGTGATACTGCGGTGGTGACGCAGGTGGCGGTGCAGTGATCGTTGACGCCTGTGGCGCAGCTTGTGTTGGTGGCAAGGGCGTCGCGGCCGCAAGAAGTTGAGAGCCGCAGTTGCGACAGAAGTTTTCGCTCGGCGCTGCCGGCGTTCCGCATTTCGGACACAACGTGGCCTTGAGAGTAGGGTCGCTCATTCGATAGTCCCGTCGCTTGTTCTTCCCGGCATCGAACCCGGTGGGAAGATGCTTCTATCGAGAAATGAAAACAAAGTCAACAATTTCTTGGACGGTTGGCAGTCAAATCCGCTGAGGGTTAATCTTGTACTGCTGATCGTTTAGAAGCGGCGTGCCGCCGGCTTGGTCGGGCAGTCGCCGGCTCTAAACGTGGGAGTAGGTC
>JBKPPE010000487.1:0-5098 GCA_046733375.1 Acidobacteriota bacterium
GCCCTTAACCAACTTTCCGCCCCGGGACTCACTCGCGTGCTCTGATGATTTAAGCAGCGGGAAGTACTCGAAAGATCAACCGCCCGCTACCGCAGGCGGTTCTGACAAAAACACTTGTCCGCTCGCGCGTCTTTCCCTTACTATGACCGCCTTGCTGTTGCCTTCAAATTGTCTCGCAGAGGTTAATCACTGATGCTCGCCACTCTGTCTCTGTGTTTTGCCCTTCTCTTGTTTGGTCAGGAAGAAGGGCAAGGTCGTCGTCCACCGCAACAACCCACGGCTAGTCCGACGGCAACCACGTCCCCATCGACTTCTCCCGGAACCGGCGCGCAGCAACAACGTGGTCCACAGGAGCGACCGTCACCATCTCCAGAAGAGCCGCCCGTCGTCACTCATCATGAGATTCGTATCGGCGGACGGGTCTTGCGCTACACCGCGACGGCCGGAATGATGCCGATCAAGAACCGCGACGGCGAAACGGAAGCGCGCATGTTTTTTACCGCCTACACCCTGGACGATCCGGGCAGTCGTGCGCGACGCCCGTTGACTATTTCTTTCAATGGCGGTCCCGGCTCAGCATCTGTGTGGTTGCACATGGGCGCAATTGGCCCAAAGCGCGTGCGGATGAATCCTGACGGCACGATGCCGGCGCCGCCGTACGAATTGGTCGATAACGAATTCACATGGCTGACCCAGTCGGATCTCGTTTTCATCGATCCGGTGGGAACGGGTTACAGCCGCGCGGTCCGACCCGAACTCGCGTCGAAGTTTTTCGGATTACAGGGCGACATCGAATCCGTCGGCGAGTTCATTCGCATGTATCTGACACGTTATGAGCGTTGGACGTCGCCGCTGTTTTTGGCCGGCGAGAGTTACGGAACGACGCGCGCGTCGGCATTATCGGGCTATTTAATCGATCGTGGCATTGCTTTCAATGGGATCATGCTGATCTCAACGATCATGAATTTCGAGACGACAAACTTCACTCAGGGCAATGACATTGCTTACGTTCTGTTCCTGCCGTCGTACGCAGCCACCGCCTGGTATCACAAGAAGCTACCGCCTGACCTGCAATCAAAACCGATCGCGGAAGTCGCGGCCGAGGCGGAACGGTGGGCCAGCAACGAATACACCCTGGCGCTGGAAAAAGGCGACAAACTTACTGGGGCGGAACGTCAGGACGTGGTGACAAAGATGGCGAGACTCACCGGTCTATCGCCGCAGTTCGTCGACAACGCGAACCTGCGCGTGTCTTTGAACCTCTTTCGCAAAGAGTTGTTGCGTGCGGAAAAAAGATCCATCGGCCGGCTCGACGCGCGCTTCAAAGGTTACGACACGAATCTCGCGAGCGACAGTCCGGACTATGATCCGAGTGAAGCCGCGATTCGTCCGCCGTACACTTCGACCTTCAACAACTATGTGCGCTCAGAACTGAATTACAAGAACGACCTTGAGTATTACATCCTCGGCGGTGGCATCTGGAGTCCCTGGAACTGGGGCACGAACAACAATTACGTAGACACGAGCGTCGCCCTGCGAAATGCACTCGCGAAGAATCCGTACCTCAAGGTTTTTGTTGCGATGGGTTATTACGACATGGCAACGCCCTATTACGCGGCTGACTACACGATTCATCACATCTCACTCGACCCAATGCTGTTGCGAAATATTTCAACCGGCCATTACGAAGCCGGCCACATGATGTACATCGACGAGAAGTCGCTGGGACGCATGCGCGCGGACATCGGCAAGTTCATGCAGGATTCAATGAAATAGGTGCGCAAGTGAAACAGGTGAGGATTTCGTATGAACAAGTTGCTCATCATCCTTTTCGTTTTGGCGGCGTTTCCCGCCGTCACCTCGGCGCAAAACAATATTGAGCCGCCGCTAATCACCGTAACCGGGCAAGCGGAAGTGCGTGTGCCCCCGGATGAGGTTGTTTTCACGCTCGCTGTCGAAAACGTTGATAAAGACATGGTCGTGGCGAGCAAGCGAACAGACGACAGTGTGAGGCAGATTCTGGCGATCGCAAGAAAGAACAACGTCAAGCCTGAGGATTTTCAAACGAGTCACATCAGTGTCCAACCAAAATACAATACAGATGACCTGCCCTATGAATCGCGCGATAAAGTGAAGCGCGTCCTGGTCGGCTACGAGGTTTCGAAAACAGTTGCGATCCGCCTGCGGGACATCTCGCGCTTTGACGATTTGCTCGCAGACGTGCTGAAAGCCGGCATCACTCGGTTGAGCAACCTCGAGTTTCGCGATTCGCAGATTCGCAAGCATCGAGATGAAGCACGCCGGATGGCGATTCGCGCCGCGCAAGAAAAGGCCAAACTCCTCGCGGGTGAAATCGGTCAATCGATCGGGCCAGCGTATTCAATCACGGAAGAGGGTGGCGTTGACTACAGCCGTAGTATGAACCAGAACCTCACTACGACGAGCGGCGCATCCTCTGACAGTGAGAGCGCCACCGCGCCCGGTACAATTTCAGTCACCGCACAGGTAACCGTTCGTTTCCGATTGATGTAAACCGTGGCAACGAGTAACGAAACAATCCAATATCCCGATGGTCGCGTCGAGCTAAAACCGGAAGCGTTCGCGGAGATCAGCGCGAGCCCGCTGTTCAATCGCGACCTTGCGCCCGTCAAAGTTTCTGACCGCAACTGGACGACGTACAACTACGCCGCGCTCTGGATCAGCATGGCGCATTGCATTCCCACGTACATGCTGTCATCGGGATTGATCAGCGCGGGTATGAATTGGTGGCAGGCGCTGATCACGATTCTGCTCGGCAACACCATCGTGCTGATCCCGATTCTGCTCAATTCGCATCCGGGCACGAAGTACGGAATTCCCTTCCCGGTTTTCGCGCGCGCGGGATACGGCACATACGGATCGAACCTGCCGGCACTGATGCGCGCAATTGTCGCATGTGGCTGGTTCGGGATTCAGGCTTGGATTGGCGGCGAAGCGCTGAACACTTTGTTTGCGGCGATCATTCCGAATTGGAACAACCTGCTCGGGGGTCCCATCGGCGGACACATGACCACCGAATGGATCTCATTCCTGCTGTTCTGGGGAATGAACATCTACATCATCTATCGCGGAATGGACTTACTCAGGAAAGTGGAAAACTGGGCCGCACCTTTCGTCCTCGTGATGACGGCGCTGCTGCTCGGCTGGGCAATTTGGAAAGCGCACGGGCTCGGCTATCTTCTCACGCAGCAAAGCAAGTTTCACAGCCTCGGAGACTTTTGGCCCACCTTCATCATTTCACTAACAGGCATGATTGGATTCTGGGCCACGTTGAGTCTGAACATGCCCGACTTCACCCGCTTCGGCCACAGCCAGCGGGAACAGGTAATCGGACAAACCGTCGCGCTCCCAACCACGATGACCGTGTTCGCGGCGATGGGCGTGATGATCACCTCGGCTGCGGTTGTAATCTATCCACACATGAAAGCTGAAGAGTTGTGGGATCCGATGAAGCTGGTCGGCCAGTTTCAGCAAGTCGTCGTGATCGCGATTTCTATGTTCACGGTCGTAGTCGCGACTCTCGCGGTGAATATTGCCGCAAATGTTGTATCGCCGGCGAATGATTTTGCCAACGCCTTTCCCCGCTGGATTTCTTTTCGCACGGGCGGATTAATCACGGGGATTATCGGAATCCTCATGCAGCCGTGGCGTCTGCTCGCCGATCCGACCGGTTATATTTTCGGATGGTTGGTTGGCTATTCGGGCGGCCTGGCCTCGATTGCCGGCGTATTAATTGTCGATTACTGGCTCGTACGCCAGAAGAGTCTACAGCTCGGCGACCTGTATCGGACGCGTGGGGAATACGCTTATGAGCGTTTGAATAACCGCGCAGTCCGCATTGCGATTGTTGTTATCTTCGTCGCCATCGGCGCGGTTTTTCTGATCGCGTACCAGCGAGCAACTGGGAGTGCACCGCTGACAATGCCCCGTTACCTGACAATCCTCGTTGGCACCGTGCTGATTGTTTTTGGTTTACTCGCGCTCGGCCTGCGTGCGACAGCGGGCCGCGGTTGGAATTGGCGCGCAGTGCTTGCCACGTTGATTGGTTGCAGTCTGGCTTGGATTGGCGTGTTCATTCCGAAGCTTAAACCGCTCTACGACTATGCGTGGTTCGTAGGTTTTGGCGCTTCAGCTCTGGCATATTGGCTACTGATGACCCTCTTGCCGCCCGCGAACATTGTGCCCGCGACCGAACCGGCCTAATATTCCGAACCCAAAACCTAATCGGGAGTTTGAAATGTCACGAACAGTTAAATGCGGATTGATTCAAGCGAAAAACGCCGGGTCGACTGACGGCCCCATCGAAGACATCAAGCGTCGCAATATCGATAAGCACGTCGCGATGATTGAAGACGCCGCGAAGCAGGGCGTGCAGATTCTTTGCATGCAGGAAGTTTTCACCACGCCATATTTTTGCGCCGAACAACAAGTGCGTTGGTACGAAGCAGTCGAAAAGATCCCCGAAGGTCCAACGACAAAGCTAATGCAGGAATTGGCAAAGAAACACAACATGGTGATCATCGTGCCGATCTACGAAGAAGAGATCACCGGCATCTACTACAACACCGCCGCCGTAATCGACGCCGACGGGACATATCTCGGCAAGTACCGAAAGAACCACATTCCGCACGTCAATCCCGGCTTTTGGGAGAAGTTTTATTTCCGCCCCGGCAACCTCGGCTATCCAACTTTTGATACGGCCTATGCGCGCATTGGCGTTTACATCTGCTACGACCGTCACTTTCCCGAAGGCGCGCGCGCACTCGGATTAAACGGTGCTGAGATTGTTTTTAATCCATCGGCTACAGTCGCCGGTCTGTCTGAGTATCTCTGGAAGTTAGAGCAACCTGCCCATGCTGTTGCGAATGGATATTTCATCGGCGCCATCAATCGCGTCGGGCACGAGCAGCCATGGGACATCGGCGAATTCTACGGCCAGAGTTACTTCTGCGATCCGCGCGGCCAAATTATCGCCCAGGCACCGAGAGATCAGGATGCACTGGTGGTCGCAGATTTAGACCTCGACATGATTCGCGAAGTACGCAACACCTGGCAGTTC
>JBKPPE010000488.1:0-4284 GCA_046733375.1 Acidobacteriota bacterium
GCGTCGCGCCGGCCACGCGTGCACACGCCGGCGGTGACGACTGCGGCCATCGATCAGGATTTTCAGGAAGCGTTGGCCCTCATCCAGCAAAACTACATCGATGGCAACAAGCTGGATTTCAACGACGTCTACAAGTCGTCAATCACCGGCATGTTGCGTTCGCTTGATCCGCACTCGAACTACTTCGATCGTCAAGAGTTCGAAGACATGATGACCGACCAGCGGAGCGAATATTTTGGGATTGGTGCTTCGATTCTAAGTTACCCGATTGGTAACTCACTCGATACTTATGTCACCGCGACATTTCAAAATTCGCCGGCTTGGAGAGCCGGGCTGCGTTACGGCGATCGGATCGATGCCGTGGATGGCGTGTCGATGCATGGCAAGCAGTCCGCTGAAGTCCGCGATAAGATTCGGGGCCCGCAGAACACGCACGTGACGCTGACGCTGACGCGCGCCGCCACCGGTAAAGCCGAGAACGTCGAAATCATTCGCGACAAAGTCCCGCAACCGTCGGTTCCGGACGCCTACTTTCTGAGACCGGGCGTTGGCTACATCGACATGACACGCGGCTTCAACTCCGACACGGCCGAACGTCTGGAGTCAGCGCTGGAATTTCTGCACGAACGCGGCATGACGTCGCTGGTGCTGGATCTTAGAAACAATCCCGGAGGGTTGCTCGATCAGGCAATTCTTGTGGCGCGTACGTTCCTGCCGGCGGGCCAGGTGATCATGACCCAGAAGGGTCGCAGCGGCATGAATGATCGGATTTACACTTCGACGCGCACTGATCCGGATCGCGTCCCGCTGGTTATTCTGGTGAATGACTTGACGGCGTCAGCATCCGAGATCGTCGCCGGAGCCATTCAGGATCACGATCGCGGCCTGATCGTTGGTCAGACCAGTTTCGGCAAAGGACTTGTGCAAAGCATTATTCGTCTTCCGGAGAACTGTTTTCGCGGCTGCGCAGGATTGACGTTGACTTCCGCTTACTACTACACGCCTTCGGGCCGCTTGATTCAGCGGGACTATTCCGACGGTAGCTTCTATAACTACATCTATCGCGGGGGGACATTAAGAGATACTAACAACACGCCCAAGCCAAACGGTCCGGCCATGCGTACCGACACCGGCCGCACGGTCTATGGCGGCGGCGGCATCACGCCCGATGAGACCATCGCTCCCGAAACGATTACGATCGCACAGGGCCGTCTGCGCACTCCGATCTTCTTCTTCGCCCGCGATCTCGCGAACGGTCGCGTTTCCGGATTCGACAGCTATCGCGCCGACAAGGCGATCAATTATGACAAAGTAATCGATGAGAAGGATTTTCCGGCTACGGAGCAGTTGTTCCAGGCGTTCCGGGACTATGTTGCCAAGTCTGACAACTGGAAGCCGCTGCTGTCACAGGTTGATAAGAGCCGCCCGTTTATCGAGACACAGTTGCGCTACAACCTGGCGATGGCGGCGTACGGCATTATCACGTCGCAGCAAGTCCTGATTCGCATGGACAATCAGGTTGCGAAAGCGGTTGATGTATTGCCGCGCGCGCGCGAGTTGGCCATGACCGCACAGCGTGCACGAGTAACGCAACCGTAACTTCTGAAGGTGGCGCGGGCGTCCCGCCCGTGTACCGACGCGCAAGATGCGCGTGCCACTTAAACTTTGACAGGCAATCCTGTTTGCAACGACTCGCGGATCCGAAAGGTTGCGCGAGTCGTTGTGTTTAGGTCTGCAAGCGAGATTGGCGCGGGCTTTCCGTCGACCACCACCGACATTACTGTTTGGATCTCATCGCGCTGGCCCTTGTCCTGTTCGCGCAGCCTGGTGGTTTTCTCGCGGCCATTTTCATAGGCAGTCGCGCTGCGGAAATCATCGATTACAAACGATTTGCCGCCGCCGAAAATTTCGACCCGCTCCTTCGCCAAAGCCTTATCGCCCTCTGCCAGGTAAGCAATTGAAGCGTTCGAACCGTCGGCGAGACGCAGTGTCACGAAAACGGAATCTTCATCAGTCGCTTCGGAGCTGCGGCTGGCAACCGCTTCCGCGAATACGCGAGTTGTCAGCGAGCCGGTGATGAAATGAACCAGGTCAATGAAGTGGCAGAGCTCGCCGATGATGCGCCCACCTTCATTCGCATCGTGCACCCAATGATTCGGCGAAATGCGGCCGGCATTAACGCGATAGTTTATCGAGAGAGGGAACTGGCGATCCTTGAAGAACTGAAGAGCCTCGCGCGCCAGTGGTGAAAAGCGCCGGTTGAAACCTACCATTAGCTCGCCGGCTGCGCCGGTCGCCGCCAAAACTTCATCCAACTCCTGCTCGTTCACTGCAAGGGGCTTTTCGACAAAGACGTGTTTACCGGCTTCCAGTGCCTGACGGGCCAGAGCTGCGTGCGACGAGTGCCGCGTAGCAATGACCACAAGATTAACGTTCGCATCGTTGATAACTTCAGCCGCGCCCGAAGCGCAGAAGCGAAATCCGTACTGCTCGCCGACTGAACGCGCTGTCACGCCGGAAGCGGTCGCGACGGCTTGAAACTCAGCGCCGGTTGCTTTGAAAGTCGGCAGCAGCATCGACTTTGCGTAATCACCCGCGCCAATCAATCCCAGTCGCACCGCTTTCGCCGAGCCACGGACACTTGTCTTCTGACTGAGCGGAATGCGCGACGAGAGTTCTCGGGTGGTGTCGTATAGCAGCAGCACGCCGAGATAAGGTTCGTCGCTCGTGATCAATTCATACGCGCTTTCGCCGTCATCGATTTTGAATCGATGCGTCACAAGCGGATCGATCTTCACGCGATCCGCTGCGATCATATCGAGGAACGCTTCGATGTTTCTTCGTTCAGTCCAACGCACATAGCCAAATGGATAATCCTGTCCCCGCTCTTCGTAGTCACGATCGTACCGGCCTGGCCCGTACGACATCGAGATGCGAAAAGTTAACTCACGATCGTAGTAAGGCTTGCGCGGAAGATTGAGTCCGACGGCGCCGACAACGACGACGCGACCTTTCGGCCGAGAGATTTGGCCGGCAAGTTCGACCGGCTCGTTCGACGAAGTTGCTGCGGTGATCAAGACTGCGTCCGCGCCACGACCGCGAGACCATTCCAGCACTCGAGCCTTGGCATCAGCCTCAGACTTACATCCGTCGTCAGCCCCAAGCCGCTTCGCCAGATCAATTTTCTGCTGATCCAGATCGATTCCGAATACGCGACAGCCATTCGCCTTTAACAATTGGACGCCGAGTTGGCCAATTAATCCTAAGCCGATGACGACGATGGATTCACCGAGCGTCGGTTCAGCCAGGCGAAGACCCTGCAGCGCAATCGCGCCGACGGTGCCGAACGCAGCGTGATCGAAGCTGACGCTGTCCGGTAGTCGCACACAAAGATTTCTTGGGACAGACAGGACTTCCGCATGTGAGGCATACCCGACACCGGCGCACGCCACGCGATCGCCAATGCGCAAATCGGACACGCCTTCGCCGACCGAAGAGATGACGCCCGCTGCGCTGTAACCGAGCGCCGTCAACGATCCCAGCTTTGAGCGCACGGCATCGAAGGTGGCAACCACGCCGTCGTTTCGTGCTTTGTCCAGAACTTTCTTGACGAGCGCGGGTTGCTCAATCGCGCGACTGACCAGATTTTTTTGCCCAGCCTCAACCGTGAGTCTTTCGGTGCCCGCGCTAATCAACGAAGCCGAGGTTCGCACGAGTACGAAACCGGGTTGCGCAACTGGCACGGGCACATCCGCGACCGCAACTGCGCCAGTCTTAGCATTTTGAAGAATTTGCTTCATCGAACTGGCTCACGACTAAATCGGCTGAGACTATCACTGATTGGGTTTTGTGAGTCAATTAGGGCCGTGTAAAAAGCCTGAGCGTCAGCAAAGACAAGTCTCACGATCTCACAAGTTTGCTATCAATGCGTGGCCGTCGCTCACGGTCAGACTTCTGTCACAAATCGCGCGCGAACTGAGCGCGTGAACGGTTTGTGAAAAGCGTTTTTGGCCAATTTAGATTGACAATGGTGCGCCTCTTTTGTTAGTTATGCTGCGCGTTTCGTGAGCCTAATTCAATTGAACCGTTTACCGGAAGCCGAAGGGTTTGTCAGCTCTCATCAGTTTTCCAAACTTCGTAATTTCAGAAACTAAATCACAGGAGAGACTAAAACATGTCGCAAAACTGGACTCCGCCGCCACCGCCCGCAGGCGGTTCGGCAACTGTTCCAAACTATTTAGTGCCGGCAATCATTTCGATTTTCTGTTGCTGGCCGCTGGCAAT
>JBKPPE010000489.1:0-6510 GCA_046733375.1 Acidobacteriota bacterium
GATGAAATTACAATTGCGCGCGCTGAGTCAAACGATCGGATCGAACTGATTAAACGTTCTTCTCCCGAACGAGACATCATGAGCTGCGTGAGCTTCCGTTCTATTTCAGGCGTAGTATCATTCATCCTGGCATTCACTTAAGAGTTCATAAATCCCAAGCTTGCCCGACCACTCTTCGAGATAAGAAGCATCATATCCCGAAGCCAATAAATTTCGCACATCGCGAAGCTGGAATTCAGAATGAGAATCCAGGGCCCAGAGGAGCTTTGAGATAATCAAGTCTTCCTTGCTGACAATCCACAACGGGATCTTTTGCAATTCGACCTGGCGTCGCCGTTCAAATTCCAAAAGCCGATAAGCACTGCTCTTCCGTACTATACAATCCACTTTAATCAACGCGCCGTTGTGGATGACATTAAAAAGAGATTTATTGTTGATTGCGCGCGACACGGCGGTCCGATCCACATAGTAATCGTCTTCAAAAAGCGCCGTAACCCGATCAATATCTTTGGGCTTCAGCGCTACCACCATGTCGATATCCTGGGTCATTCTAGGCCGGGCGTAGTAAGTCATCGCTAACGAGCCTGTAAGCATGTACTCGATGCCTGCCAATCTGAACTTATGCGTAATGTCCTGAAGCACGTCGAGTTCGTTCAGCATAAAGGTGTGTTGGCTTATACACGGTTTCGATCGGGTTGTCAGCCTGCAAAAGTTTGACCGCAAACTTCGGATAGAACGCGCCCTCACCAATCAGTAATATCACCTCATCAATCGTGAAGAGGTGAAGTAAAATGTTGCAGACGCTATCAATGAATCCCGCGGTGATGAGCAATCCCGAGCTTTGGAACGCAGTGTTGACGCGCGACGCTTCGCGCGACGGCAGTTTTGTTTTTGCCGTGCGCTCAACCGGAATTTATTGCCGCCCGTCATGTCCCGCACGACGACCACATCGTGAACAGGTTCGTTTCTTCAAACTTCCCGAAGCCGCCGAGCAGGCCGGTTTTCGCGCCTGCAAGCGTTGTCATCCGCGTAACGCGCGCGCCGCCGATCCACAAGTCGAGCTGGTGCGCCGCGTCTGTCATCTCATCGACGAACACGACAACGATGCAATGACGCTCGACGGCCTGTCGACAATCGCCGGCGTAAACGCTCATCATCTGCAACGCACGTTTAAGCAGATCATGGGTATCACACCGCGACAATACGCGGACTCGCGCAAGCTCGATCGATTTAAGTCCGGCGTCAAAAAGGGTGCATCCGTCACCGAGGCGATGTACGACGCAGGGTACGGATCCAGCCGGGCTTTGTATGAAAAGTCTTCGGCGCAGTTGGGGATGACACCGGCAACCTACGGCCGTGGCGGAAAAGGGATGCGCATCGCGTTCACGATTGCTGATTCGGCAATGGGCCGACTGCTGGTGGCCGCGACGGACCGGGGAGTGTGTTCTGTCACTTTGGGTGATTCAGATGTGGAACTCACGCGGGCGTTGTTTGCCGAATACCCTGCAGCGTCGATCGATTCAAAAGACACCTCGATCAGTCCGTCGCTGAATCTGTGGCTGGATTACGTGTTGGATTCATTCAAGGGCGAGCGGCGTCCTCTCGATTTACCGATGGACATTCAGGCGACGGCGTTTCAGTGGCGGGTTTGGGAAGAGTTACGTCGGATTCCATTCGGCTCAACGCGCTCGTATCAGGAAATTGCGAAGGCGATTGGCAAGCCCAACGCGGTGCGTGCTGTAGCACGAGCCTGCGCCAGCAATCGGCTCGCGCTCGTGATTCCTTGTCATCGGGTGATTCGCCAAAGTGGAGAACTGGGAGGCTATCGCTGGGGGATTCAGCGCAAAAAAAAGCTACTCCAGCGCGAAGCTCATCGCGGAGCAATTTGAGCGAGCGGGCCTAACAAGCTAAAGAACGCTCTTAGAAAATACACACATGTTGTACTTGTCGCGGTTGTCTTCACCCCGTGGGGGTGCAATGTTTATAGACTCCCGAGGCGGCATACGCTCAAGCTCCCTTAGGAGCGGAATGGCAATCATTATTCCCGTTTCGCTACTAAAGGAGCTGAGTTGGGATTTGAGCACTGGGTCTACAAATATCTCGCTCCTAACGGAGCGAAAACTCGGCTTGTCGAACACTGCCTACTTCAACAGTTTCGCTGTCAGCACCACAATCAACGCCCGATTTCGAATTGTGGCCGTACCGACGACAACCTTTTCGCCGTCGCGGAGGTTGAGGGCTGTTTGGATCCGCGCGCGATCATCGCCGGTCCGGGACGTAAACGCGAAATCCGCGATCTGCATACTTTGCGTGCCACCCGGATTGGGAACCAACGAGACAGATCGTATGTAATATTCGTAAGGCATAGAAAGATTCGCGACGCCGGAATTACCGCTGGACACCTCGGCTGTGCCGTTGCCCTGAAGAACTGCCGAAGTTTCGGTTAACCGCTGGACGACGGACGCCGCTAACTCGTAATTCTTGTAGTTAAGCGTTCCACGTAACTCCGCCAGCACATCTTTCAATTCTGCCGGAACGTCCAAACCGCCGCCGCCCACGTTTGACGCCAGTAGCACGTGCATATGCAGTTCGATGTTCGGCTGCGGCGCACCAGGCGTATCCAGCCGCTTCAGGGCCTCTTCGATGGTCGCGAGATTCTCAGGAAAGTCGCGCACGGTCAGCGTCCTAAATTCGGCATTCGGGGTAATGCCCGCGCCCTTGAAGCCGCTGGTAAGTCTGTTAAGTACGTTGGCCAAGCTGATCGGATCGCGATACTTAACCTCGAACACTCTATTCTTGAAACCACTCAAGGTGACGTAATTGTCGGAAGGCGCAGGTGTGGGTGAAGGCTGTTGCGCAGATGAAACTGAAATGAAAACTAATGCGAGAGACAACGCCGCGATTGCGTGCTTCAGAATATTAAGCATAAAACCTCCTAGATACCTTTCGAGTTGGGAGACAGTTGTTTACTGTCTCGTGGCGCGAACCAAATGATCCGAATGTTCGGATTCTTCGTCTGAATCTCAAGTCTCAGGGTCTTTGTTGTATCCTCTTTAAAAGGTGCGGCGGATTCAGTCGTATTCGCGGTAAGCGGCGGCGTCGAATTCGAAGCGTTGCCAGGTGCGTTTACGGCGACCGAATTAAGCCGATCGGTTACTACCTTGCGATGGGTTTGTTGGGGAGGTCGCGACCCAGGCTCCGGGTGAATATCGCCTGCTCCTTTGGAAGCCAACCGAGGCGCCGGTGACTCTTTGTCCTTCGGTTCGTTTCCTGGGTTCCGATTTACGGGCGTGGGCTTGTCTGCAACAGATGGTTGAGTCGTCCCCCGTTTGGCAATGAAATAGATCCCAACCGCTGATACCGTGATCAGCAACGCGATCGCGGCCGCCCAAACCAAACGTGGCCGTAACCATCCCGCGATTAACCCTCCCAGGGTCGGAGCATCCGGCTCTGTTTCAATTTGGCGCCAGACATTTCGTCGAATCTCCGCAAACGAATCTTCGCTAAACTCAGGCGACGCAACCTCCTGGAGCAATTGTCGCGTCTCGCGGTATTCGACGGTTGCAGCTGCGCATGTTGCGCACGATTGCAGATGCGCATCAATTAATCGCTCGCGTCTTTCTTTAAGATCGCGGCTCACGTACAGCGGCAGTAGTTTTTCGACTTGTTGGCAATTCATTGCGGCTCCTCTATCAACGTTTGATAACGCCGACAATAGTCTCGAATCTTCTTGCGTGCCGAGCTAATTTGGGAACGCACTGTTGTAGAGCTGGATTTAAGAACTCTCGCCACCTCTTCAGTCGACAATCCTTCTACATCGCGCAGCACAATCGACGCTCGTTCTTTGTAAGGCAGTGTGGCAATCGCCCGAGAGATCAGCTCGCATCGCTGTGCGTGCATGAGCATCTGTTCTGCGTCGTCTTGTGAGGCCGGAATTTCCAGAAAGGCTTCATCCGCGTCCGCCGCAATCGACACGACGTGTTCGCCCTGGCGTCGCCGCTTCTTAAGCGCGTCACGACAGACATTCATGGTGATGCGATACAGCCACGCGAAGAAATCCTGATTTCGTTTGAAGCCGCCCAGATATTTGTAAACTCGCAAAAACACCTCCTGCGTCGCATCGCGGGCATCAGCTTCGTTTCCCAGCATCCGCCACGACATGGCCATCACTCTCTGCTGTGAATGAATCATGATTTGTTCGAAGGCCACCGCATCGCCCCCCGCGGCGCGTTCGATGAGAAGAGCCAGCGATGTCTGATTCCTGGTCAGGGCGTTTCCCGGCAACTGTATTTCTACGGCCAGAGCCATGTTTGCAGCCCCACTTGGCACATCAGCAAGTAAATCGCTCCTCACTCTCATATACCTTTGGTCGGAGAAAAACGTTGAAAAGAATTTTTGCCTTTGATGATTTTGATTCGGTAAGACACGGCAGTTTCACGCTGGACTTGCCGCAGAAGTTCCCCGGGTGTCGCGAGAGTACCTACGCACGAAGGTGAAAGCCGACCGCTAACAGTCAACCGTGAAACGTGCTGCGACTCCCCCGACCTCTTCGAGCTGAGACTGACCCCGCTGGCGAAATGTGATCCCGGAGCCGGACACAAGGTCATGAGTTGAATTTGAAACGATGATCTGTCCGGACAGCGCCGAGGCTGCCCATCGCCGTGAAATCTCCGGAGCGGCACCGCTAATTCGATCGCCGTTGATTTCACACAAGCCGGTGTGAAGCGCAGCTTTCATGGGAATGCCTGCCTGGGCGAGTTCTCGTGCCACTGCACAAGCGCATCGTATGGCGCGCGCGGGACCATCGAATATTGCAAGGAATCCAATTTCTTCAGCGGCTGCTGTCCGGCCTTTGAACCATTCCGCTTCTCGTGACGCAATCGCGCGCAGACGTGAAAGCGAAACTGCCGATAACGCGCCAGCGGGCTCGACCCACAGCGCCGTGGCCAGCACGGTATCGAGACCCGGCGGTCGTTCGAGTTCACGAAGGAACTTTTCAACCGGCGCCAGGACGCTCTCTTGATCTCCCGCATAAATCACATGATCAGATCCCGGCAGTTCGATGAATTTGGCTCCGGGAATTCGCGCTGCCAGGTAACGACCCTCCTCGATGTTCGCATCTCGATCGTCGACGCGATGCATGACAAGGGTCGGCACTCTAATCGTGGGCAGCACGTTTCGCACATCGATCAAGGTGTTCATTTTCGCCAGGGCTAGCGCGGCGCGAGGACTACAACTACGGCGCTGGTAGGTTCCCCACCATTTACGAAAAGCGGGATCGTCACTAACACTTGGAGCGATGGTTTCGATTCCAATCGGTCCGCCCCATTCTTTTTCAATCGCGTCATAAAATACCTGGCGCTCGTCCGGCTTTGGCGCCCATGGGTACTCTGGATCCCAAACGCGTTTGGAGAAAACGCCGAACGTAATCAGCGCCAGCGTTCGCTCGGGGTATGTGGCCGCAAACAACAGGGCCATGTTTCCGCCTTCAGACATGCCAAAGACCGCCGCTCGTTCTGAGCCGACGGCCTCCATAACTGCCCGGACATCGTCCATTCTTTGTTCGAGCGTAGGCAGGTCACTTGTTTGATCGGAAAGACCAGTGCCCCGTTTGTCGAAAAGAATCAGCCGGGAAAATGATGCCAGCCGGCGAAAGAACCGCGCGAGGATTGGCTGCTCCCAACCGTATTCGATGTGACTCACCCAACCGAGAACAAAAACCAGATCAATTGGACCTTCGCCCAGGACTTGATAGGCGATGTTAACGTCGCCGCTCTTGGCGTAATGCGTTTCCGGCCGATCGCCCGAATCGCTGAACTCCAACGTATTTGTTTGAATTGGAACAGTTGGAGAAAGGCCGGAGCCGAACGTTCGGGTGGGACCTTCATTCGACGCGCTGGCGACCAGTGGAGTTCCGTCAACCCGACAAAATCGCAGCGACTCGTCAGAATAAACGCGTTGACACTGAGGACAGGACTTCATCTTTCGATGATGATTGCGGACCGCTACTCAAAATTTTCCATCATCCAGATGTCGCCGCCTTGCGGGCGGAATCGATCGAAAAGAATCCACTTTCCATCCGGTGACCAAACCGGATAATCGATGCGCACATCGGGATCGTCGAACTCGAACGCCTTTTCCGGTGAACCGCCCCGCAGCGGCGAGACCCAGAGCGTCTTATGACCGATAACGTCCATGATGCGCGACTCGTCCGGCGATAGCGACATATGCGATCCGCCCACTACTTCGGCCAAAGGTTGAGGTTCGCCGCCGCCAATCGGAACCTGCATCGTCTGTGGCTTACCGCCAGCCGGGCAACGAAAAATGATCGCATCACCGGATTTCGTCCAGCGCATGAAGTGGCCCATAACGCCGACTTCAGTTAACTGCCGCGCACCGCTGCCGTCCGCATTCATCACCCACACTTCCGGCCGGCCACTCTGATCCGAGTGATAGGCAATCGATTTTCCGTCAGGCGAAAAGAAAGGATTAACGTCAACGGACTTTGTC
>JBKPPE010000490.1:0-7147 GCA_046733375.1 Acidobacteriota bacterium
GCGCCACCATCGAGTAGACGCTAAGTACGGCAATCGCCAACGCGAATGCTATCGACTTGCGGCTCCAATTTCTGCTAGTCATCATTTCCTCCCGTAGAAGTGAACAAGATTCCTGGAATGCGCTTTGACTCGGCTCGCTTATTGCCTTGACGGAACCATTTGTTCCGCAGTCCAAACTTAATAAGAAGAAGCTTTTCGTGGCACAGCAAGCCACTTAGTCACTGGCTTTTGTACACGAATTTACGCCCCTATGTCAACAGCCAATTCCTTTTGTTTCGTTAAAGTTAAGCCCTTAAATTACTAGGTTTTGGCACGATAGCACGGCCACTACGGGGTGTAAAGAGCTTTTTCCCTCAAATGGTGTCAAGATTCTGTGTTCTTTTTGCGCAAACCGTCGGCCGAAGGAGGTGGAGAATTTGCGAGGAACTTGGCGTCGCGAAATCAATGTGGCACGGTCTTTCGGGGTCGCGTTGCGCCCTGACCGACTCGCTGGCCTTTTGGTTCAGATGTGGGCGCCGATCCAGCCACACTTTGACTGTGATTCGACTCCATCAACGCAGCCTGTTCGTACGGATCGAGCCGCGCAAAAACAAAAAACACTTCACCCGTATTCACGCTTCCGAGGTACCGAAATGTGTTCCTGACAATTTCATTTGTTCGCAACATGCGCGGATTGGGTGGCGCCTCGAAGAGAGTGCCAAGCTCCTGACCGGTTACGGCTTCAAGCTCAGGGACGTAATCATTTCCGCTGTGCGTAACCAGTCGAATGGCCGTCTGTCGCAACGCGCGAATGCGACTTAAATTTCGCCGATAATACTCGGGCGAGATCTCGCGTCGGCTGATTCGATCATCAACAACTTCCTGTTCGTTTTTGAGATACCCCAGATATGCACGCATCACGGGACCGAATTCTGGGTTCTTGATGCTGTTCGCGGACCTGTGCTGGGCTAGTGCGGCGGGACTAATCAGAATGAAAGCTACGAATAGCCAAGAGACCTTTAAGCGCAGCATCGAAGTCACCCCCTTGGTTGAAGCCATGACCGAACAGGAATGCAGCTCGCTACTTTAGCTCAGGCGACTTGCGGTAAGCCAGTGTCTGTCGGGTCTTTCTCGTGGCAGATTATACTCGCGCAATAAATCGCCCAATATTGCACCCATAATTTGTGGATGTTACATTTCGATTTCACCATGTTAGAAAATGTCGACCCGCGAGCGAAACGAGTTGCGCTGGCTGTCACCGGCGGCATCGCCGCCTACAAAGCAATAGAAGTGCTCCGCGGGCTGCAACGCGCGGGATGCGAAGTGCGCGTGGCTATGACGCGTCACGCATGTGAATTCGTCACCCCGCTCACCTTCCGCGCATTGTCCGGCTCGTATGTCGTTGTCGACGATTACGCGCCAGACAATCCGGATCCGATCGCGCACATCACCTTTTCGCAGACCGTTGATTTATTTGTTGTTGCACCAGCCACAGCTAACACGCTGGCGAAGTTTGCAAATGGCGTCGCCGACGATTTCGTCACGTCGACCTATCTGGCTTGCACGGCTCCCGTCTTGGTCGCGCCCGCGATGAATACGACGATGTTGGAAAATCCGGCGACGCGGCGAAATCTCGAAAAGCTTCGCGCTCATGGCGTGCACATAATCGATCCCGACGCGGGCGAGATGGCTTGCGGAACAATTGGACCGGGACGACTTAGCGACCCGGAAAAAATTGTCGCCGCCGCGCTGGCACTTCTCGATGAGTCGGAGAAAAGAGCAGACCTTTCCGGCGAGCACATTCTCATTACCGCGGGAGCAACCCGCGAACCCATTGACCCAGTGAGATTTCTATCAAATCGCTCATCGGGGAAAATGGGGTTTGCGCTCGCGAAGGCCGCTCGGGCGCGCGGAGCAGAAGTGACTTTGGTTGCGGGCGTCACCAGCGTCGATCCTCCTTCAGATGTACACTTGATCAAGACAACGACTGCGGCCGAAATGTACCGCGCCGTCAGCGAAAACGCTGCCAAAGCCACCATATTTATCGCTGCTGCAGCTGTTGCCGATTACGCTCCCGCGCGCACGGCTGAACAGAAAATCAAGAAGACCCAACCGTCGATGCAACTTCAGCTGGAACGCACACCTGACATTCTAGGCGACCTCGCAGCGACGCGTCGAAACGGTCAATTAATCATCGGGTTTGCGGCTGAGACTGAGAATTTAATTCAACACGCGACCGAAAAGCTAAAGAACAAAGGCCTCGACGCAATTGTCGCGAACGACGTTTCAAATGCAGACTCCGGATTTGACTCGGAAAACAATGCGGTCGCAATCGTATTCCGCGACGATCGTGAGAGTGTTCAATTGCCTTTGATGTCGAAGACAGAAACCGCACATCGCATCCTGGATGAAATCGCAACGCTGCGACGCAATCAAAAATCGCGGCAAGCATCAAGCCCCTCCTAATGAACTCCGAACAAAATAAAGAGTTACAAGATCTGCTGAAGCAAGCGCGCGAGTACGTCAAATACTTTCGCGAACTTGGCGCTGAGACCATCGACAGCGAAACGTCCGCAGGAACAATTGGCCAAGTAACGGCAACCGAAGCGATGGCACCAGCGCCTACGCCGTCCTCGCGCGTTCTATCAACACCACAGCCCGCGCCAAAGCCTTTTTTTGCGCGCAAACCGGTCGAACCGGCGGCACAAACACTATTTGGTGGTGAGCTGACGAGTGCGCCTTCAATGCCGGTCTCCAGCGAAACTTTGGAAGAAATCTGGCGCGACATCGGCGACTGCACTCGTTGCGCTTTGTGTTCCGGTCGCACGCAAGTTGTGAACACGCACGGAAATCATAAAGCGCGGCTGATGTTTGTCGGTGAAGCTCCAGGCGCTGATGAAGATGTGCAGGGCAAGCCGTTCGTCGGACGCGCTGGTCAATTGCTGACGAAAATGATCGAAGCGATGGGCATGAAGCGCGAAGACGTGATCATCGGGAACGTTAATCGCTGTCGTCCGCCGGGAAATCGACAACCGACGCTGGAAGAAGCCGCCATCTGTCGTCCGTTTCTGTTTCGTGAAATTGCGACCGTTCGTCCTGAAGTGATCGTCGTGATGGGCAATACTGCTCTGCGTAACCTGCTTGAGATAAAGGCCGGCATCAGCAGCGTCCGCGGCCGCTTTCACGATTACCACGGCATTCCGGTAATGCCGACGTTCCATCCCGCTTACTTACTGCGCGACCCGTCGAAGAAACGCGAGACGTGGGATGACCTGAAGAAAGTTATGGAACGACTCGACAAAACTTCCGCATAGTAGACTGGAGCGCAAGCGTCCTCGCTTGCCTAACAGGTCAGGAGGGGTGCAAGCGGGACGCTTGCGCTCCAGTCAACGTCCGAACGCGATTTTGAATCGCGCGGTGGCCGCGATAATCTCCCGCACGATGTCCGTGTCCGCCCAACTCGAACACTCCACTCCCAGGTTCGCACAAGTCGCCCTGCCCGTACATTTGCGCAAGCTATTCACTTATCGGCTGCCTCCGTCGATGCAGACCACCGCGCAGATTGGCTCGCGGGTGGTTGTGCGACTGGGAAACAAACCGATCACCGGCTACATCGTCGCGCTGCTGCCGAAACTGCGTGCCGGTACCAGTCTCGCCGAATCGGAATTGAAAGAAGTTGAAGAACTGCTTGACGTAGAAGCCTCACTCACGCCTGATGTCGTTCAGCTTACGCAGTGGGTTGCGGACTACTACGCGGCCCCGCTCGGCGAGGTGATGCGTGCGGCGCTGCCCGCAGGAATCAATACTTCGATCATGCAGGTCGTATTGATTAGCGACCGCGGACGAAACGCCTTGTCAGCACCATCCGCGTCAGCAGATCGGTTTGACCTGACGGCAACGAAGATACGCGCCCTTCAGCTTCTCGCGGACGAAGGCGAAGCTGACGTCAACGCTTTCTCGTTGCGGATGGGCTCGGCACGAATTCCGAAGTGGCTGCGCGAATTAGAAAGCGACGGCCTGATCGAACGAGCGTATCGGACACGCACAACTCCCACACGCGCGAAGCGCCAACGCTTGATCAAACTCCTAAATACAGACTACGGCGACAAGCAAACCGACGCACAACGACGGGCGATAGCGATCTTGCAAGCTGCCAATGACCCGATGACGGCGGCCGAACTAATCAACGCGGCGCAGATTAGCCCGTCGGTGGTTGCGACGCTGAAGAAGAAGGGCGTCATTGAAGAATTCGAACAAGATTTGCGCCGCGACCCTCTGGCGCTCGCCGAACTGCCGAAGACAAAAGATCTGATCTTGACGTCCGGACAAGCTGGCGCACTCAACGTTATCGAATCAGCCATCACGGGACAGAAATTCGCGCCATTGCTATTGCACGGGGTGACCGGCAGCGGCAAGACCGAGATTTACATTCGCGCGATGCGCGCCGCGTTGAAGTCGGGTCGCGGTGCGATGATGTTGGTACCAGAGATTGCCTTGACACCAATTCTATCGCGGCGTTTGCGCGCGCAGTTTGGCAATCAAATCGCGATCTTCCATTCGTCGCTTTCACGCGGTGAGCGGTTCGATGAATGGTCGCGTCTGCGAACCGGTGAAGCGCGTGTTGTCCTCGGCACGCGTTCCGCAGTTTTTGCGCCGGTGGAAAATATAGGTCTCATCGTCATTGACGAGGAACAGGACGCTTCCTACCGTCAGGAAGAATCACCGTTCTACAACGCGCGCGACACGGCCATCGTCCGCGCACAGAAAGCTGGCGCGACGGTTGTCCTTGGCTCAGCCACGCCATCGTTGGAATCGTTTCACAACGCGCAGAGCGGAAAGTATCAGTACCTGAGCCTGCCATCCCGCATCGGCGAACGTTCGTTGGCCGCCGCCGAATTGATCGACATGCGCACTGAATTCGCGCGGCACAAGAAGCCCCTCGTTTTTTCTGATGAAGTGCTGCAAGCCATCGCTGAAACCAAAGCGAAGGGTGAACAGTCAATCATTCTGCTCAACCGCCGCGGATACTCGAGCTTCATCCTCTGCCGCTCATGCGGCGAGTCGATCATGTGCCCAAACTGCGAGGTGACTCTAACTTACCATCGTGGTGATCAAACTCTGGTTTGTCACTACTGCAACCATCACCAGCGCGCGCCTTCGCAATGTCCGGTTTGCGCAAGCAAGCACATCTATTACGTAGGCGAAGGAACAGAGCAGATTGAAGAGTTGTTGCGCAAGCGTTTTTCACAACTGCGCATTGGCCGCATCGATCGTGACACGAAATCACGTCGTCGCGAATTCGAGAAGACCTTGCTTGATTTTGAAAAGGGTGCGTTGGACTTGCTCGTCGGCACCCAGATGCTTGCCAAGGGCCACGACTTTCCCAACGTCACTTTCGTGGGTGTGATTTCGGTCGATGCTGGATTGGCGTTACCGGATTTTCGCGCGGCCGAGCGAACTTTTCAGTTGATTACGCAGGTGGCTGGTCGTGCCGGTCGCGGCGATCGTCCGGGGCGTGTCTCGATTCAAACCTATCACCCGCACCACTACGCTTTGCGACACGCGGTCGCGCAGGATTACCTCGGTTTCTACAACGAGGAGATTCGTCACCGGCGGAACCACCAGTATCCACCGTTTGTGGCGTTGGCTTTGTTGCTCGTCCGTCATGCCGACATGAACCGGGCTCATGAAATCGCGCAACAAGTGCGCAAAGCTTTAGTTGAAAGTGATACCGACCGCTCATGCCGCATTCTTGGTCCGGCGCCGGCTCCGCTCGCGCGACTGCGCAATGAGTTTCGTTTTCACGTTCTCGTCAAGTCGCGCAGCCGCAAACAGATGCGCACCGTGATCGATAAGGCCTGGGCGTCGCTGGAAACGGCCGGCCATGATTTGCGACACGTTAGTTTGGAGATCGATCCGGTGAGCATGATGTGAACTCCTCGTTCACTCACGAATGCGATACACTTTCGGCGCATGAAATTGTCTGAACTTGCCACACTGACCGGAGTGCAATGCGTTCCTAGTGATGGCGATATTGAAATCACCGGCGCGGCCGGACTCGAACAGGCTGAACTCGGGCAGGTAACGTTTCTTTCAAATCCGCGCTACACACCAAAAGTTGCGCAAACCAATGCGTCAGCAATCTTTGTTGCAGACGGTGTGGAAATGCCCCGCGCTGATCTTGCAGTGCTCCGCGCCAAGGATCCTTATCTTGCCTTCACACGGGCGCTGATTGCCTTCAACACCCGACCGGAATTCGAGCCGTACTGGGATCCGACGGCGGTAATCGATTCAAGCTCGCGCGTCCCCAAGGAAGTTTTTATTGACGCACACGTCGCGATTGGCAAGAACGTTAAGCTCGGCAATCGTGTACGCATTCACGCCAATGTCACGATCTACGACAACGTGACGATCGGCGACGACACCGAAATCCATTCCGGCGTCGCGATTCGCGAAAACACGATCGTCGGCGAGCGCGTCATCATCCACAACAATGCCGTCATTGGCTGTGACGGTTTCGGATTCGCGAAAGACGAAGAGAAGCGCTGGTTGAAAATTCCTCAAGTAGGCCGCGTCGTCATCGAAGACGATGTTGAAATCGGCGCCGGCACTACGATCGACAAATCCTCAACCAGCGAGACGCGCATCAAGCGCGGCGCGAAAATCGACAACCTGGTGCAAATCGGTCACTCGTGTACCGTCGGCGAAGACACACTCATCTGCGCGCAAGTGGGACTGGCGGGCAGCTCGCATATCGGCAATCGCGTCATTCTCGCGGGACAGGCCGGCGTCGCCGGTCACAATACAATTGGTGATGATGTGGTCCTCACCGCTAAGAGTGCGACGAGTCACGATATCCCGCCCGGCAAGATGATCTCAGGGATTCCCGCGTTCGATAACAAAGATTGGTTGCGATCGATCGCCGCGTTCCGGCGGCTCGGAGAAATGGTCAGAACGCTTCGGGGTGTTGAGAGGCGTTTGGATGAGATCGAGAAATCAAAAAAGGACTGATAGGGGGTGTAGGTCTGTCGCCCGCTAAAGCGGACTTGGTCTTGAATTATGCGTCGTATACCCAGCCTTGAAAGGCTGGTCTATTCCTCGTCTCCCTACGCGGACCGTTACTGCTGTCTCTTATACACATCTGACGCTGCCGACGAGGTGTCACCGG
>JBKPPE010000491.1:0-2395 GCA_046733375.1 Acidobacteriota bacterium
ACTTGATGGCGACGCCATCAACGGTTTCCGGGGCGGAGGTGAAGCGGACGATGGCACCGCAGCCAATGATTGGTGCACCTAACTCTCTGACCAATTCCACCGTCTCCTGAATTGCGGCCCCGCTGCGAATGATGTCATCGACGATGATGCAAGGCAGGATGTCTCCGCGATCCACGTACTGACGGAACGAGCGCTTTCCACCGATCTGCTCAGCCCAGTAAATCTGTTGAGCACTAAGTGCTTCGCGCACACCGAAGGCGACGGGAATGCCGCCGGAACTGGGACTGACAACGGCGATTTTCGGTAGCTGGCTGGCGATATCGCGGTCGACGCGAAATTTGCGACTCAACGCTACGGCCAGCACGCGTGCGGTGTCATAGAGACGAAACGCGAGCGGCATCTGAAAATAATGCGCGGTGTGTTTGCCGTTCGGATAAACGAAATGACCTTCACGAAAAGCGCCGGTCTTGCGCAGGATCTGCATGACCTCGTCGGGCGAGGGTATTAGCTGGACACTGGGTGCCGCCATTTTCTTCTCCTGAAAAGTTGTGATGAATTTCGCGAAGTAGCATACATCAACGGCTGCGCTTTTCTCTAACATCGAGCGCGCGCTTAATCATCTTTTGCTGGTCCTTTGAAAGCTCAGCGGGCAATTCGTTGACGTCGAACCATTGCGCTTTGCGAATTTCAAAGCTGCTCGGTGTTGGGGTGTTAGTTGCGGTGCACGCGAAATACAGTTCGACCTGGTGTGGCCTTTTCAGCGCGCGCGCAAAGTAAAGCTCGACATCAGTCACTTCCAATGAAACCTCTTCGCGCAGTTCGCGTCGCAGAGCTTCGTAAGGTTGTTCGCCTTTGTCGAGAAACCCGCCCGGAATTCCCCAGCGACTGTCAGCGCGGAATTCATGCTCAAGCAGCAGAATGCGACCCTGGTGATCGAACACAAAGGCGCCCGCGGTAACCGTGAAGCGCGTTTGCCCGAGACGGACTACGCGCCGTCGCACTGGCCCAGGCAGATAACGAAAGATCGAGCCAAAGAAACTTGCGAGCACGCGCGAAGGATAGCATGCAGTTGCGCTTGAAAGGTTGGAACCGCGATCAAATTACGCGTTAATTCATCGTGCTTGCGTTTTCGATTAACTGGGATGCGGTTTTGCTCGCCGTGGTTGTGGCGCTCATCGTACTGAGCTTGCTTACGTCGCTAATTCCCAAAGAATTGAACAAGCATCGTTAGTCGCTCTGTTGACGACAGCTAAATCAATCTTTAAGATGGCCGCGAATCTTAAACGGCATGTCACAGAACGCATCCGAAGCCGCCGCAAAATCTGATGGAGTAGTTGTCATCACGCCTCCAGTTCCCAAACGCATCACCAACGCCCAGACGGTCTGTAACGAGCGCAACGAGAAGGGCAAACTCTGCAATGGTCACTTGAAGCAGTTGAAGACTGCGGGTGAAGCATCTGAGGTGCACCTGCGTGGCGATGACGTGCTGTTTAAGTGTCAGATCTGTGGAACGCTGTACATGGGACCGCCGCTCGGTCACGTCCGCGACCCCGAGAAGCAACACAGGTTCGTCGAAGCTGAGTTGTCGGCGTTGTTACAAGCTGCGGGTGGCACACTCCCGATCATCCAGAAGAACGAGCGCGGTGTCTATGTAATCGTCGAACCTGAAGGCGCTGCGCCGGCGCATGGCGCCGCGGCGCCAAAACCTGCGGCTCCCGTCGCGCCGAAACCGGGTACGCCTGCGGTCGTTGCTGAAAAACCAACGCCGGCTGAAGCAAAGGCAACTGCGGTCGCAGAGAAGTCAATGGCCGCTCCGGCTGCGCC
This sequence comes from Acidobacteriota bacterium, assembly GCA_046733375.1. GTDB lineage: Bacteria > Acidobacteriota > Blastocatellia > Pyrinomonadales > Pyrinomonadaceae > UBA11740. Next base: position 1,825 of record JBKPPE010000491.1, read on the forward strand.
TCGAGGAGAGCCGGATCGATCGCTGAATCGTAGAGCGACTTACGTGGGATTTAAGGACACGGGGCCGGTCGCCGGAGAAACAAAGGAACAGAAGATTGCGCGGCTCGCGCAATTGGTTGAAGCAGTTAAGAAACGAACTGAAGCAGGTGGTGGTCCGGCACACGCGGCTGTCACTGTTGCTGACTCATCGCCTGCTGCTGACGAGCATCGACCTGCCGCAGAAGCGCAAGCCGCGACCGGAGCAGCTTCGGCTGCGCCTTTGAGCGAAGCCGCCGCCACCGCATCACCAGTTGCAGGCGCGGAGACTCCTGCGGATCTTGCACCTGATTCAGTCCCGCCCGCCGCAACCGCGGCGCACGCGCCAGCCGGTGAACCGAATCGTTCGTTGTATCGAAGAGCAACTTACGCTGGTGTGGTTGATACGGGGCCTGTGCCGGGAGAGACTCGCGAACAGAAAATCGCGCGCCTGGCTGCCCTCGTCGAAGCGGTGAAGCAAAGAAACGCGGGGAGTTAACCGATGGCCCGCTCACGCAAAATGGCGGTTTGAAGTTCCAATCAGGTTTAACCGCGA
>JBKPPE010000492.1:0-7250 GCA_046733375.1 Acidobacteriota bacterium
CTATAGCACCGCACTTACGAACAATTCTCCTAGCTCCTGTAGGAGCGGAATGTGAGAACCTATGACAAATACTTACTCCCAAATCTATATTCAGACTGTGTTCGCAGTTGACGGGCGGTTATCGAGTAAAACATTGCGCGCCTAACGGAGCGCAGCGTTGTTGGGATAACGGGGTGCTATAAACATCTCGCTCCTATCGGAGCGAAAGCGCGGGTCGCATCCTTTACGAATCGCGGACTTCGGTCCTGATATGTCGCCGAAATTCTTCAAAACTCCGGCCGCTTTTCGCAAATGGCTCGCCGCCAACCACGATAAATCAAAAGAACTTTGGGTTGGTTATTACAAGAAAGATACCGGCAAGCCGAGCATCACCTGGCCTGAATCCGTCGATGAAGCGCTCTGCTTCGGATGGATCGATGGGATTCGGAAAAAGTTTGACGATGAGAGTTACGTGATTCGCTTCACGCCGCGAAAGCCGGAGAGCATCTGGAGCGCGGTCAACATTCGCAACGTCGAGCGGCTGACTAAAGAAAAGCGGATGATGCCGGCAGGTTTGAAAGCGTACGCGCATCGAAAAGAGTTTCGTTCGGGCATCTACTCGTACGAACAGCGGCCGGCTGAACTTGTCGAACCCTACGCCTCGCAGTTCAAGAAAAATAAGCCGGCGTGGAAGTTCTTTCAGGCGCAACCGCCGTATTATCGGAAGATGATGACGTGGTTCATTGTCAGCGCGAAAACGGAAGAGACCCGGCTCAAACGGCTGGCAAGATTGATTGAGTGGTCAGCCGCGCAAAAGCGTCTGCGGTAGACAGAGCGAGGTCAGTACCCGGAGCGGTAGCGACGGGGTAAGCACTACCCGGTCGCTACCGCTTCCGGTACTGACTCCAAAATCACTTCAGCCACTGCATGTTCGGTCGTGTGCGCAATCGACAGATGCGCAGCATTTGCCCCTGACGCTTCATACAATTCGCGAGCGCGCCCATGGAAGAGAATAACCGGCGCGCCAGAGTCTTTCCCTGACACTTCAACGTCCTGCCAACTGATGCCGCCGCTCCAACCCGTTTGTAAAGCTTTCAGCGCGGCTTCTTTTGCCGCAAAGCGCGCGGCATAATGTTGCGCGGCGGCGGCACCGCGCGATTCGCAGTACGCGCGCTCGGCGTCAGTGAAAACACGTTCAGCAAAGCGGGGCGTGCGCGAGATAGTCTCAGCCACGCGCCGCACCTCGATGATATCGATGCCAATTGAAACGATCACAGACGCGGAAGATGTTAAGCGGAATGACGCCGCGCTCCAAGGCGCGGGGTTCTACTGGCGCGAACGCGACGGCGTGCGCGCATTGATTTGTGAACCACTTGAAGACGACGGGTTCGCAAACGCATTTTCCACGCGGCTGGGCGGTGTCAGCCCAATGCCGTCGAATGCGCTCAATCTCGCGGGCTTCAACGAAGACGACGCCGAAAACATCTATGAAAATCGGCGGCGTTTTCTCAAATTGTTCGAGGGCGAATGGACGCTTGCAGGCTGTTGGCAAATGCACGGCACTGACGTGCGGGTTGTGAAAAGCGAAGATGAAGCTAAACCAAAGCCGGGCGTCTTGGGTGACGATCAATACTGTGACGCGCTAATTAGTAGCACTTCGAAAATTCTTCTCACGGTGAAGACTGCCGATTGCGTTCCCGTTCTGCTCGGCGACGCAATCACGGGCGCCTTTGCCGCTGCGCACGCCGGCTGGCGCGGCACGTCAGCTTCAATCGTGGCGCGCGCAATCGCGCAACTACAAAACGAATACGGCGTTCGGCCTGAGAATCTGCGTGCCGCCATCGGACCTGCGGCCACTCTTTGTTGTTATGAAGTCGGCGCTGACGTAATCGGCCAATTCAAAGAGCGTTTCGCTGACGCCAGTTCATTGTTTGAGCCGACACGCGACGGGCATGCGTGCATCGACTTGCACAAAGCTAATCGCAATCAGCTAATCGCGGCAGGCGTTGCCGCGGAACGAATCCACACCGCGCCGTTTTGCACGATGGAGCGTACTGATCTTTTCTTTTCGTATCGGCGCGAGAAAGCGCTTCACGGCCGCGTCGGACGGTTGATGTCGGTGATTGGACGGCAGACTTAAAAGCAACATAGCGAGCAAGATGCTCGCGAACGGCCCGCAAGGATGCGTGCGCTCCGATTATTTGAATGCCCAGCCGTTGGTCGGGCGCACGTGTTCGGTGGCGCCCACGACCTCAATCTTCAACTCCACGTCATAGTTCTTTGGCGGGAAGCAAACTTCATCGTTACAGCTTTGCAACCGCACACGCGCTTTGATCTTCGCGGAGTTCTCTGAGTAATTCGCTGGAATCGGCACACTGAACTTCAGGCGGGCCTGCCCCTCATAAACTGACAGTTGTTTGCTGGAAAACTTAAACGTGCGCAGTAGCGGCCGCGGATAAGTGACCGCACTTCCGCGCAAACCGTTCTCAGGTTCGACCTTTACCGACGTCGCGATCAAGTAACTCTCCAGCGGGCGATTCGAATTGATGTGGTAGCCCGAAGGCACGTCAATCACGATCGCGACGCGCACGGGCTTGCCCTTCTGTGCCTTGTCTGTGCCGAAATAGCCGACGACGCTGATGTTCGGTTCCGGCGTCGGCGCAGCGACTGCCGTCGGGACGCTGGATACACACAACGAAACCAGGAGCGCAAACAATGCTGGTTTCGGATTTGTCCTTTTCATACCGGTGGCTTGGATGGCGGAGGATTCTACCGCGGTTGCTGCCGAATCGGAACTGGCAAGGGGCTGCGCGCGGCGAGTTGTCCGCAAGCCGCGAGAATGTCCCGGCCCCGCGGTTTGCGCACAAAGGCGTGGACCCCTTTCGATTCCAAAATTTCGCGAAACGATTCGATGCGCGCTTCTGAAGATGGTTGATACGGCAAAGGCTCTGCCGGATTGTGCGGAATCAGATTCACCTTCGCGCGTAGCGAGTGCCGGTTCAGCAAGTTCGCAAGCTGCCGCGCTTGCTCATCAGAATCGTTCACGCCTTTCAGCATCACGTACTCAAACGTGAAGCGCTCGCCGGGTTTCAAAGACTTTTCGAACTCTTTGCAAGCGTCGAGTAACTCATCCAACGGCCATTTCTTGTTGATTGGCATCAGCTCGTTGCGCAGTTCGTCTGTCGGCGCCGCCAATGAAATCGCCAGATGAGGTCGACCGGGAATCGCCGCGAGTTCACGAATGCGCGGTGCGATTCCGGCAGTCGATACCGTGATGCGATTCGGCACGATGTGCAGTCCTTCAGGGTCGCCCATGATGCGCACTGCTTTCAGCAGTGCATCGAAATTTAGAAACGGCTCGCCCGCACCCATGCCGACAAGATTCGTCCCGCGCGGGGTCTTCACGCCTTCGCCATAAGCATCGTTAAGCGCGACGATAATCTGTTCGACTATTTCGCCCGCCGTCAGATTCCGGAGCAGCCCGAGCTGTGCCGTCAGGCAAAACGTGCATTGCAAGGGGCAACCTGATTGTGAAGAGAAGCAGATCGTATCGCGGTGTTCTTCGGGAATGAACACCGTTTCGACCGGACGGTTGTCATGCGTCTTCATTAGGTAACGACGCGTTCCGTCAGTCGAGATATATCGCGACTCAAGTTGCAGCGTAGAAATCGCCGCACGATCAGTTAGCTTTGCGCGCAAATCTTTCGGCAGATTCGTGATTTCATCGAAGGATCGGACACGTCGCTGCTGCACGGCAGTGAAAATCTGCTGCGCGCGATACGCGGGTTCGCCCAGCTCTTGCACAAACTCTGACAACTCTGTCTGGGTTAGTCCTGCGATTTGATTCAATGTCATGTAAAATCAATTCTAGCACCGCCTTGCGATCCACCGGAGCGCCTCGACCGGATTGTTCGCTCTCGATGCGCTCAAGTCCGTGAGATAGGATGCGCGTGCCTCATCCCGACAGAAAGCGAAGTTCTGTTGTCCTCTATTCGACCTAACCCTGACGAAAAGTTTCTGCTCGCCACTTGTGAGTACTGCCGGACAAAACACGTTGTCGCTCACCTTTCGGCCGGTCGATCGACGTTGCAGGATATTTATCAATCGACATGTCCGCGTTGTCTGCGCGTAGGTTTCCACGCGCAAGGAGAGCTTGAGATATCTGATCGCCGTCCGAGCGACTCTTCGCAAGTCTGATCGGCAAAATGAAAATCGCGAGTCGCCTATACAGCGCGACTCGCGATCTTGGATCAATTCCAGCCGAACCTACTGAACGATCGTGAACTTCGCCGATTGCACAAGGCTTTGTCCGCTCACGCGATCGCGCACGCGAACTTCAAGAGTGTAATCGCCGGGATTCAACCCGCTGGAATTCAACAGTCGCGTCAAAGTTAGACGCTGGCCAGAATCGCTGTTTCCGCGCCAGTCTTCAGGGGTCTTTGCGATCTCTTTGCCGTCTTTCATCAACGCATATTCCACATCGACTGACGGACGCAGCGTCGTTTGATCAATGCCCGCATTGTAAATCTGCATGTAGATGCCGACCGGTGACCCGCGGTGATAAGTCCCGGAGACATTTGGAATCACTTTGACGTTTCCGATCGTAAACATGCCAACAGCAGGCTGATCGCCCAGGCTCTCGAGTTTTGCCGCGAGCACAAGCGTCGACGTGCCAAGCTTATTCGGATCGTATTTGGGAACGGGCACGTCTATGTGCCGCACGCCGGTGGCGCCAGAGTTTATGTCACGAACGATTACATCGAGCTTGTATCGGCCAGGCGCCAAAGCTACCGCCTTCTGATATGCCGATTTGCGCTCCTTCGCTTCCGTCAATTCCTCAACGGTAGCGCGCGTGATCACGGGATCTTCGAAGATACCGGCACGGCGTCCGGAGACGTGGGTAATCTTTCCAAAGATATTTAGTTGGGCTTGTTGCAAGCCGCCGCTGTCGGTGAACGTGAGGTTGCTATTGTCTGTCTGAATCGTGAAGGCCGTAATCACACGCTCGTCCGATTGCCGGAAGAAATCAACGCGCACATCGAAGTTGAGCGGATTATCTTCGATAACCGGCGTGTTGACCGCGGAAGCTAGATCGTTGAACTTGATTTGCGGCGGCCGGCTCAGATCGGCGAGCAATTGCAGACGCGAGAAAGGACTGTCCTGTTCACGCGTGTAACCAGGCGTGCCGATGCCACCGACGTTTGCTACGCGATCAGCTTTGTCCGCTAGTCCCATTTCCTCCGCGAGCGTCAAACCTGCCCCCGGAACGTGCAGCAGTGCATCCTTCTCATCCGGATTTCGCGCGATACGATATTCTCCGCTGCCGGTTGGATCGACGAACTCAATTTCAATTCCGGATCCGACACCCGCAATGTAGCGATAGAACCATCGTTCGAATGGATAAGTCGAAGTCGAACCGCCGCCTTCGTACGATTCACGGTTGTACGTTCCACCCGACGGATGCGTCTCAAGCTCGTCCGGCTTGCCGTACATGATGTAGATGCGGCCGCGATCGGTCTTCCATCCAGGAATGCCGGACGCGTAATGTTCGTTCGCGTAGGCGATGCGCTCGTAATACTCTTCGCGATACTCGTTCTCGTCCGTGTCCGGATCGGGATCGCGACGGCGCCAAAACTCTTCGATAAAGTGCTCGCGCTCGTCGTCAGTTTCCAGCTTCTTAAAAGCCTTCCGCTCCTCGTCGGTGATGATGTAAGCGACGTCTTTTTCAAGCCAGTCTTTGTACGCCTTCTTCAATTCGGGCTTGACGTTGCGAGGCTTTTCAGAAGGATCCTGACCACCTGGCTTTTTTTGCGCCACCACTGGGGACAGCGCGAATGTCAGGCTGAACATGGCAACAGCCACGCGGCTTGAATTGCGAAATGGCATAACGAGTACTCCTAAATCAGCGGCTCGGGAAGGTTTCTGGTTACCGTCATGTTGAATCCGGCGACGCGCGGCAACGTACGAATGTCGAATTCTAAGTTTCGCCCAGAACAGAGTCAAGATGCGGAATCCACTGCGAAAAGTTGCTTGTTTAGTTGCAATTCACCAACTGTGGCACAACTCCGTAGCTTTGCAGTAACGTGAGATACTTTTGCAGTAACCATGGCCTCTGGCTGCGCGTCTTATTATCCGAATCGCAATCAACGCCGCGTTTGGGCGGCATTAATCATTAACAACGGAGGATTTCTCATGAAAAGACTTTTTGTACTGGCGGCGTTCGTTTTCATCGCAGCCATTGCAGCCAACGCGCAGAATAAGGCGAATTTCGCCGGAACATGGGGTTTAGACAAGGAGAAGAGCCAGGGCCTTTCGCAACGGATGCAAGGCGCCGATAAGGTGACCTGGACAATTACGCAGGACGCCAAGACCATTTCGATCGATTCCAAAGTCGAAGGCGGCCAACCACCCCAGGGTGGAGGCGGTGGCGGCGGTCGTGGCATGGGAATGGGTGGACCCCAATCCTACAATCTCGATGGTAGCGAAGCGACTTCAGAAGTCGGCGGCGGACAGATGACTGGAAAGGCGACTTCAAAGGCGACCTGGTCCGGCAATGATTTGAGTTTGTCTCGGACGACGGTTTTCCAGGGACCAAACGGTGAGGTAACAAGCGTTACGACCCAGAAGCTTTCGCTGTCCGGTGATGGCAAAGTGCTAACCGCAGTTGTTCACAGCGAGAGTCCACGCGGAACAACTGATTCGACGTTGGTTTTCAATAAGCAGTAACAACTCAGGCCACAACCTGTCTGGAGTTTCGCATTTAGAGACGCAGTCACGAAATCGCTTGTGACTGCGTCTTTTTCACTTTGGGTTTAGGCGAAAAGCCTTCCTCGACTACTGCATGCCCGTGACGGGATTTCCAAAAAATCCCATCGCTTTGGCATTGACCGGGTTCCACTTGTCCAGTGTCCCCATAACTTTTACGGGCAGAAGAATCTTATTCGTGCTGAGATTACTCTGCTTTGCGATCCCGTTATCGGCGTAGGTGCCGTTGTTGCCGATTGTGAACTTTGTCTCTCGCACCTGTTCGCCGTTGTAGTAAACCTTGACAACGTATTCGCCTGGCATTTGATTAATGAACTTTGCCTTCTTATAAGAGGTGAAGTCGCGCAGTTCCTCGGTCATGATGAACTCGACGCGGTTGGGCCAGCGAAATTTGAACTCACGCCAAAACAGAGATTTGTCGTCGCCGCGCTTGTCGGCGTAGTGATCCTCTCCGTGTTCGACCAGGCCACCATCGTCGGTGGTGGCCAGCTCCTGACCGTTGGAGA